>JACQAU010000021.1 GCA_016194835.1 Deltaproteobacteria bacterium | reverse complement strand
TTGGCGTAAGATTAAAGCTTACTTTCAAAAAAAGTTTATTAAAAAATGAATAATAGTTTGGTTCAGCACCATAGTCCTTTGGCTAGTTCATTTCGAGATCCAAGTGGGTTTTTGTTTAAATATAATGCAAAGTTGTATCGACAAATTAATTTAAATTATCAAGATAATTATGATTTTTTAATAAGCTCTGGCTTATATCAAAATTTAATAGGCCAGAGACTTTTGATTACACACGACGAAGTTGCTAATCCTGAACCTCCATCTTTTATAAATACATATAAAATTATTAATCCGATCAAAATTCCTTTTATTTCCTATCCATATGAGTGGAGTTTTGAACAATTAAAAGACGCTGCATTGTGTACATTGCAAATTCAGAAACTAGCATTAGATCACCGCATGAGTTTAAAAGATGCTTCTTGTTATAATATTCAATTTTATCAAGGACAACCCATTTTAATCGACACCTTATCTTTTGAAAAATATAATGAAGGTATACCATGGGTAGCTTATAAGCAGTTTTGTCAACATTTTTTAGGTTCTTTGGTCTTAATGGCTTGTGTTGATATGCGTTTGAGCCAACTTTTAAAAATTTATTTAGATGGAATTCCTTTGGACTTGACCTTAAAACTACTCCCAAAAACAGCATTATTGAGTCCAACTGTGTTCTTTCATATTTACCTGCATGCAAAAAGTCAAAATCACTATTCTAATAAGCCTTTGGTACTTAAAAACACAAAAAATAGCTTTTCAAAAAACGCATTTTATGGACACTATTATGACGAAACAAATTATTCAAATCAAGCCTTTGAATATAAGAAGACCTTAGTACATGAATTTTTATCTAACATTAAGCCTAAAACAGTTTGGGATTTGGGTGCAAATACTGGTGTTTTCAGTCAACTCGCTTCTGCTGTGGGTGCTTATACAGTGTCTTTTGATATTGATCCATTGGCTGTACAGAAAAATTATTTAAACTGTAAGTTGAAAAATGAAAAAAATATATTACCTCTTGTTTTAGATTTAACAAATCCAAGTTCTGCACTTGGTTGGGAAAACAAAGAGAGAGATAGTCTATTAGAGCGTGGTCCAGTTGATGTGGTTATGGCATTGGCGCTTATTCACCATTTAGCTGTTTCAAATAATTTGCCATTAGAAAAAATTTCTTCTTTTTTTAAAAAAATATGTACGTATTTAATTATTGAGTTTGTGCCAAAATCTGATTCTCAAGTTCAAAGGTTATTATCCAGCAGAAATGATATTTTTCCAAATTACACTCAAGAAGGATTTGAAAAAGTATTTATACAAGATTTTCAAATACAAAAAGCGTCTCCAGTAACGGGTTCAGAGCGAGTGTTGTATATCATGAAAGCAAAACATTAGTATTTGGGTTTTTTATCACGTTTTTCTTTAATTCCACGAAAAAAGTCTACAATGTAATCTTTTGCTGACCAGAGGCTAATTGCTAAAGAAAGATAAAGAAGTATATGTCCGATGGCATAAAGTGGGATCCCCCAAAGTCCTTGCTTTACCATTATGAATGGAATTGCCACCATCTGACACACCGTTTTCCACTTAGCTGTTTTTGAGGCTGGGATAATAACGCCTTCTGCGCTGGCTAAAGCCCTGAGCCCTGTTATGGCAAGTTCACGGCAAATCAATAAAATTACAATAATTGGATGTATACGCCCAAGTTCTTGTAGCATAACTAAAGCTGAAATAACTAGGAACTTGTCTGCCAAAGGATCTAAGAGTTTTCCATATATAGTGACAGCTTTTTGACTCCTAGCGAAATAGCCATCAAAGTAGTCAGTAAGACTAGCAATCCCAAATAAAACCGCTGTAATGAGATCCCACATAGGATCCTTGATGAATAAAAGACCCACTACAATGGGCGCAAACCCTATTCTGATTAGGGTGAGTATATTGGGTGTATTTGTAAAAATAAGTTCTTTTTCAGAATTCATTAGCATGTTTTTCTTATATACTTGAGTCAATGAAGAAAGACCACGTGTTTATTGGTTATATTGTGCATCAAAAGCGACTATCTGGCTGGCTATCCCTTGTGTTTTTCTTTGCTTGTTTCTCTGTTTCCTACACCAAGGCTGATGCGCCGGAAATTCAGACATTATTGAAAGCTTCGGTTTATGAAAAAGTGCTCAAAGATCGAGACACTATTGCATATGCTTCACTTGATCCTGTTCGTGGTCCTACTGGCTTACTTGGCTATAAAAAATACTCTTTTTATGCGGCTATGCTTGTGCATTCAAACCTGGCGGTTACAAGGCAGATTTTAACAAATTATAAACTTTATGCTGAAATGATCCCATATATTGATAAAGCACGGTATTCAGAATCCACAAGAATATTAGAGATAGAAGGTGGTATTTGGAATTTTAAACTAATTTCTGAAGTCACTTTTACAGAAGTAAGTGATAGATGGATTCAGTTTGAAATTACAAAAGGACATTTTCTTGGTCTAAAAGGTAATCTTTATTTTGATAATTTAGGTGAAAAGGGTACCATAGTGTATTTAGAGGGTAATATTTTAGGGAAAAAATGGCCACCTGCTTTTATTGTCGAAAGAGGAGCTGAAATTGTCTTTCGTTTTACTGGAAGTAAAATGCGTTCTTATATTGAATCAAAAAAATATGAAACTATTGTAAAAGGAGATAACACGCATGGGGAACCAAAAGTCCCACAGCCTAAGCGACGCTTCTGAAAATAAAAATGTGACTTTTTTATTTTCAGAAGAAAAAAGAAAATTTCCTAGACTTAATTTTACGCATGAACAATTTAAATTAAACCAATCAGGTAAAGTTTATTCTATACTGGATCTCTCTATAAACGGTCTTGCACTTCATTTGATTGATAGTAAGGATTTGGTTTACTTTTCATTAGGTGCAAAACTATCTGGTATCTTAAATATAAATAGTCAAAAAGAACCAGTACAATTGAGAGTAACCAATGTATCTAAAGAACGTGTTGGGTGTGAGTTTATTGATTTAGATCGAAGACGGAGTGAATACAGGGTCAATATCACCGTTAGATGAAAAAAATGAAGAAAGTGGAGTTATTTGGTTAGAAACTGTGCTTTTAAGAGTAGATGTAAACAAAGATTGCAATAAATTAAGGATTGCAAAACAACTTATATTGGGTTCTAACCTTCCTCAAGGACTAAAAAATTTATGTCTGGAGCATTTAGGACTTATTACAAGTCCTTAAAGGCTTGAGGAGTTTTTTATGGATAGAAATTTTGCTTTAGAGTTTGTTCGAGTTACCGAAGCGGCGGCTTTAGCTAGTGCTCGTTGGATGGGACGTGGTGAGGAAAAACAAGCAGACCAAGCCGCTGTCGAAGCTATGAGAAAAATACTTAATTCTATACAATTTGAAGGCAGAGTAGTGATTGGTGAAGGCGAAAGAGATGAAGCTCCTATGCTTTATATTGGCGAAAAAGTAGGCAAAGGATCTGGAGATAAATTAGATTTAGCGTTGGATCCATTAGAGGGTACTACTATTTGTGCTAGTGGGGGAACCAATGCGCTTTCGGTGATAGCAATAGCCGAAGAAGGACATTTTTTACATGCCCCGGATGTTTATATGCAAAAAATTGCAGTGGGAGCTGAAGCTAGAGGAGCGATTGATTTGACATTATCCGCTACTGAGAATTTAAAAAACATTGCACAAGCTAAGAAGTGCAATGTACAGGATTTAACAGTAGTAGTTTTAGATCGGCCTAGGCATCATGATTTAATTGCGGAACTACGAAAGGCAGGGTCTAGAATTTGGTTAATTGGTGATGGTGATGTGTCTGCTGCTATTGCCACTTGCAAGGCGGATAGCGGTGTTGATGTTCTTATGGGAGTGGGTGGTGCACCTGAAGGTGTGATCGCAGCAGCAGCTTTACGGTGTAAAGGTGGAGATTTTCAGGGGCGTCTAGTGTTTCATAAAGAAGAAGAAAAAGTGCGAGCAAAAACTATGGGACTCAAGGATCTGGATAAAATTTATAAAATAGATGAACTCGCTAAAGGCAATGTTATGTTTTGTGCAACTGGTGTGACGCAGGGAACATTTTTGGATGGAGTGCGATTTTTTAGTGGCGGTGCTAAAACGCATTCAGTAGTGATGAGGTCTGAATCAGGGACTACGAGATTTATTCAAGCAGAGCATCATTTTGATCGTAAACCGCGTTATTCCTGGTAGGTATTTATGGCTAAAGCAGAAATTAAAAGAGTTTTAGATGTGAGCAAACGTGCGCTTTTTCAGACCATCACTAAGTATGAAGATTATCCGCAGTTTGTGAGTGGATGTAAGTCTGTTGATATTGTAAGAGAGAATGAAACAAAAGCCCGTGTAAAGTATTTAGTGTCTATTATGAAAGATGTTTCCTATGTTTTAAACCATGATGAAAATTTTGAAACTGGAGAAATTCAATGGAGTTTGGTAGAAGGGGATTTTTTTCAGAAAAACACCGGTTCTTGGAAATTAAAGGAGATAGGTCCTGAAAAAACAGAAGCAGTTTATTCGATAGAGGTCGAATTTAATGTTCCGGTGCCGTCTTTTATATTAAATAGATTGATTAAAGGAAGTTTGCCAGAAATGATGAAAAACTTTGAAAAACGTGCAAAGGATCAAGAAAAGGGGCGAGCATGACGGAGGATTTACAATCTAAGGCAAGTGAGTTTGTAAAGAAGGTGATTACAGTTGGGATTGGTGCTGCATTTTTGACAGAAGAAAGTTTACGCTCTCTGATGTCAGAGTTTAAGTTACCAAAGGAGCTGTTTTCGGGGCTACTAGAGTCAGCAAATAAGACCAAAAATGAGTTTTTTCAAAGACTTTCTACAGATATAATGGAGAAACTTACACCAAAACTAGATCTAAAGGAGCTTATTTCAGAGGTTTTGGAAAAGCATGAGCTAGATTTTGAAGTAAAACTTAAATTCACGCCTAAGAAATAAATTACAACTTAGATTTTCCCACCGTATATGAGCACTAGTTCTTTAAAAATTTCCATATCAATCTTATGTTCTAGGTTGTTTTTCATGAACTCAAAAGCATCATAAATTGGTTTTGCTTTTGCATAAGACCTATCAGATGTTATGGCATTAAAAATATCACAAATTGAAACAATTTTCGAATATAAATCTATTTGATCAGTCTTAAGTCCTTGTGGATATCCAGTGCCATTTTTGCTTTCGTGATGTTCTAAAATAGCTCGTTTTGTCTTAAAATTAATTCTTGAGTTATCTTTTACTATTTCGTATCCATCGCGTGAATGTTTTTTTATCTCTTCCCATTCTTCTTCTGTCAAAGGACCAGACTTATTGATTATCTCTTTTTTTACTCTTACTTTTCCTATGTCGTGCAGTAAGCCAGCTAATCCAAGGTCATTAAGCTCTGTTTCCTTTTCTATTTTTAGTTTTTTACCTAAGATAATTGCATTTATAGCAGTCCCAACAGAATGCTGTAAGGTGTATGGATCGTGACTAGATAACCTAGTAAGTAGTAAATACGCCTTTGGATCCTTCATAATGAGAAACACAAAAGATTTTACTACTTTTATGCTTTTATTTATTTTTTCAGGACTTAGTTTTTCAAATAAGTTTTCAACTACTTTTATTGCAGATCTTCTAAGAATTTCCATTCTCTTGTTGGATGGTAGTGCGTTTTCCGCGGTATTAGGTTTTAAAATAATGCCTTCGACATGGCTTCTTACGTGCTCAATATATTCTTCTTTAATCCAAATGTAATCGTGCATGCTTAACACTAGTGGAGAATATGATTCTTGTGCTGATTTTAAAATTTCAAATTTATTTTCCTTTAAAATATAAAAATCTATGTTTGGTAAGTCTGGTGCATAAACATCAACTTTTTCGATAAAAATCGAAGTAGGAACCTCTACAAACCCGTCTTTTCTTTTCAGGCGGTCTGAGTAGACATCTTCTAGGGCTTCAGTAAAAATCTTTTTATGTGCCATATAGCTCACCGTATTGGGGTATCTTTAAAATAAACATTTTGTATTCAATGTCATTCACTTGTCTAATTCTTATACAGTATGACCCAGGTTAATAGAAATGGCAATAATATAAGTTATATAAAAGTAGAAGTGATTGTCTTTGAGGAGCTAGCCACTCTAACCTCAAAGACACGATGAGTTGAAGTTGGAACGGGCGTTAATAAAGTCTATGCCCATGTTGAGCTGTGGTGATTGAGAGGAGAAAAGTTGTATGTCTGCTACCAGAGATAAAAGTCAAAAATTTACTTTTCTACATTCGAACCTTTATCAAATATATAGAACGGGAAGAGAACCAAAGTTGAGTAGATCGCAAGATCAAGATAACAATGCATTTGTGGTTTCTAGTCCACGTGTGATAAAAGCAGAAGATTTACATCAAGGCAAGCATGAACATCTTCAGATTGTTAGGCACAATCCTATTCAGTTTTTAAACACACCTGAGATCCCTCATATTCAAACTGCAAATCCACTTGAGAGTTTAAAAAAGAATTTATTAGAGTTAACTGAACTTCATGAAAGATTGCAATTTATGTTACACGAACTTGAGGATTTAATTAAAGAAGAATAAAAACCCAATCGAGCTTAAAAGTCGCGCTACATTCGAGTCATCAATGATGACAGAAAATTTATCCTTTTCAGAGATGATGGTACAGAGAAGGCAAATGATTCCAAATGGATCAATTGAGTGAAGACTTCGCAGATCATACACATTTCCTTTTCGCTTGATCTGACTGACTCTTGAACAAGATGCTTCTGTCAGATTTACTTGCGAAGAAATGCTCTTGGGCGTCTGCAGCAAAATCCGATCAGCCAATTGTTTGCGTGAAAACCAGAGTCTGCCTTGCCATGGATACTCCTTTAGGTGAAATGCTTTTCTTCTTTTATCGAAAGTTGGACGAGATAATTTAAGAAGCGTACAGCTTTCTTCGATAGTGATCCAATCTGAGTTAGGGCGAGATTTTTTTAGGGTCATAAATTTATACTCCCACTTTGGAGGGCTTTATCTATATGTATATTAATATATAGTCTTTTTAGAAGATCAGCAAGAAGATGACTGCGGTCCTTATAGTTTTTCATATGACTTTACATGCCACAACTCAGAAGCTGGTTTGATCTAATCTAGAGATTAGTTCTGTTGCGTAGACAGGAAGTTCTACTAGAGCATCTTTTTTTGAATAACGATTTGGAGTAATTTTGATTGCAAGAGTTGGCTTATATTTTTCTCTATAAAATTTCAGACTTTTGCTTTTTCTGTTTGCTCCAGATTTTACTTCTACTGGTATTATGTGATTATCTAATTGAAGTATAAAATCAAGTTCTGCATTAGCTTTACTTTTCCAATAATATAGAGGGCCCAGGCTTTGGGCGGTTAATTCTTGTGCTATATAATTTTCAAATAGGGATCCTTTGAAGTGTGTAAAATACTCCTGAAATCCAACAAAAATGCTTGGACTAATTTTGCATTGTGCACCTAGCAATCCCACATCTAGTAGAAATAATTTAAAAATATTGGACTCAATATATGCTGAAAGTGGTAGATTTGGTAATTTCACACACGTAGAACGAATGACAAGTCCAGCATCAATGAGCCACTGTGTAGAATTTTCATATTCTCGTGAACGAGCAGAGTTCTTAATGGCAGAAAAGAAAAATCGCTGATTTTCTTTTGCAATTTGTGTTGGAATTGAAACCCACAGTTGTGATATACGCATAGCTTCTGTTGAGCCGGCATATTTTGAAAAATCTAACTCATAAGTACGCAGAATTTGGTTTTGAACCTCTCTTGTTGCAGAAAATTCTTTCTTGTCCAAATAGGTTTTGACTGCTTCCGGCATACCACCTATTGCCATATAAGTTTTGAATTCTTCTAAAAGTTTTTGATGAAATACTGGCTCTAAATTTTCTAGACTTTTAAAATCTTCAAGGCATTCAAGGTAGTGATTTAAGCCAGCAGCCATAAGATATTCTGAGAAACAGAGCGGATAAAGAGATTTTAAGGTAACTTTTCCAACAGGAAAGGAAACGTGTGAGCGTTTCCCTTAAAGATGTCAGATAATCCTGGGGTGGTTTCAAAGTTGAAAGAAGCCATATTTTTATAGGATGTTTGTCCAAATTCTTTTATGAGATAGGTTTTACCAACTTGTCTAGATCCCTGCAATATCAATGGCTTACGCCATGTCTCTTTTTTCCAATTTTCTAAAAAAACAAGTAATTTACGTCGCATTCATACACATAATAACACCCAATAATGAGAAAAGCTACACGTTTTTAGATCGAATAAAGAGCAAGTAAGTCTATGTCAATGGCTCGTCTTTTTTGAGTAGAGATTGATTTATTGGTAAGTTTTTAGGGAAATCTGGTTTTTGTGCCAGTACATGCTCTAGATCTGCTTTTTTGAATGGATTATATTCCTCCAGTACTACGAATTCGTTTGCGGTTGTGACGATTTTTGTGTTATGTCGTTTTAAAATTGGATTGGAAGGTATTGCATGAAGTATGTGAATTATGTCATATGTGTTGAAGTTAT
>JACQAU010000281.1 GCA_016194835.1 Deltaproteobacteria bacterium | reverse complement strand
GTGTTATGTTAGATCTTACAACTCCTGGTACGCTGGGTGCAGTTTCACATGTCTCTGCTTATCATTGGAAAGATTTTATTGAGGAAATATTTTATTGAGATGTTTTCTGAGGATTTTTCTGAGGCTAAGGTGTAGAGATTTCAGCAGCTTGCGGGCAATTGTCTTCTGTGTCTCAAAAGACATGTGTAAAATAAAAAAAATATTTATATAAAGTATATGTAATTAATTGACTTCAAGCGGCAAGTCTTGTAGACTTTATTTTATGTTGTGTTGCTGTACGTGAGTAGTTCGATGAAGCTGGAGATAATAATTTTAAAATTAAAGGAATAAATATTATGAATAAAAAAATAGTAAATCTTTTTTGCCAGGTAAGTTTTATTGTTTTAATCTTTTTTGGAGCACAGAGTGTGTTAGCTGGTAAACTTGTTGTTACAACAGTACCTGCGTCTGCCACTGCGGGAACTACTATTACTGTTATTGTAACAGCTTATACTCCGGTAAATGGTCCCGATGCAAGTTATAGCGGTAATGTGTCACTAACTGGTGCTGCTTTTTTTGGAACAACCACTGTTCCAGCTGTAGCTGGTGTTGCTACTTTTGATAGTTTTAGTATCTCATCAAAAGGAAAGTATAATATCAATGCAACAGGAACTAGTGGAATAACTGCTTCTACTTCAACTAAGCTAACTTATATATTTGCAGACGCAGCAAACAAATTGGTTATTACAAGTGCTCCTACAGCTAGTACAGGTGGAGCTAAACTTAGTGAAATAAGGGTTATGGTTACAGATCAGTTTAACAATCAGTTATCATCAAGTGCATTAACTTATACTGTAACTGCCGCAATTGGCACCAATCCAGTGGGAGGTACTTTGAGTGGAACTATAGCACTTCCTGCTTATGGTGCGATTGGCAGATTTTCTGATATGTCTCTTAATAAAGCAGGTACCTATACTTTGGTTTTTTCCAGTCCTGGGCTGACTTCAGCAGAAACTGATTCAATTGAGGTTAGTACGGGCTCATTTTATCAAATAGATCTGAGTGGATTAACTTTGGCAACAAGAGGTACGGCAAGTTCGCCGATAGTTTACGCAACTGATAAAGGTGGCAACTACGTAGATCCAGGCGCTGTTACTTTTGCGCTTTCAGCTATGGGTGGAAAGTCATTCGAATCTAGAGATAGAACAAAAATTGGTAACGGTAGCGGTAACATAAATACACTCATTGGAGCTGATGGTCTTAGTGTATCTCCTGCCAGTTTTAAAATGATTACAGATGATGATCACTACCTATATGTGTATATAACGACTCTCAACACGACAACGCATGTTACGAGCGGATATATGTTAAGATCAACTGAACCAATGGATACAATAACTGCAAATAGTGCTACTTTTGCTATAGTGCAATTAAGTGGGAGTGATTATTTTAATACCACCACTACGGCTTATAATAGTATCACATTATATGATGCTTTTTTGTCAATTGATAGTTCATATATTTACTATGTGTTTACTGAAGGTTCTGTGTCTAGAGTGTTGCGTTACACTATTTCTTCACAAACTCTTACTAGCCTAACTGATAGTTATGGCATTTCGGGTACAAATCCATCTGTGGTGTCTAATGCTAGTGGTAATGTATTTGTGATTTACTCTACTGCACTGGGCATATATAAAGCCCAGTACAGTGGCAGTGGTACAAGCTGGACAGCTACTTTATTAGATAGCGATTATATAACTGTAACTGATCTTAAGGTTGACTTTGTTCAGGCTTTAGACGGTGTAAGCTATATGGTTGTAGTTTACGGAGACGTTTCTACTATTGCTATAAAGCTTATTAATGCATCTGGTGGGACTACTTCTGTTACAATACCATCCTGGTTAACAAATGCTCAGCTATCAAATATAAAAATATTATCATACGCTAGTGGTATCGTGCTATCAGGTCTGTCAACTCAACATGTTAATTCCACTAACAGCAAGTTGTCTGTGTATTTCATTAATCCAAGCAGTTCTTCAGTAAGCAAGATGTTTTCATATAATGCATTTTTCACTACTACTTCTACAGCTGCAGACGCTGGATATACACCTGTCTTGGTGAGTGGTATTTATTCAGTACTTATCAATACGCTGGGGGCAGCTGCTACTATGTGGAAATCTGTTGGCTTCGGACCTAGTACTGCTTGGGCACAGCTAGCATCATTCATGGCAATTAAAAATTATGACAATTCGCGCATTAGAGATGAAGACTGTGCAACAGAAACTACAGCATGCAGCAAAAATCAAATATTGATTCAAGCTGGAAAAGCAATGTTGGCCCAAGCAAATTCAATGCCACAGTTTGCACTACAGCTGATTCGCTAACTTAATAGTAAGTTTGTGTACGCTACTTGCCTAAATTATGGTGCCATTTTTGCTTCTTGACTTATGACTATAATTATGACTATAATTAGTTATGGTTAAAGTAAACGTGGCTATGCTTAAATCAAAGCTTTCAAGGTACTTGGACATGGTGCAATTTGGTGAGCAAATAATGGTAACATCACACGGCAAAGATATTGCAAAAATCCAATCTGCACAACTTGTTAACACTGCGCCGATTAATTGGACAGAGTTTAAACATAAATTTCCTGGTATTAAACCAAAAAAGAAAGGCATGCAGGCTACTCAACTTATTCGAAAAATCCGTGATGAGAACTAAAGTACATGTTTTATTGGGATTCCTCAGCTATTCTAGCAAGCATTTTGAATGAAAAAAACGGAATAGCAGTAGATAGGTTTGTTAGATCTATTTCAGAAGAGAGATTTTATACTGCAGTCATTACGCCACTTGAAATTGAATCTGCTATTCAAAGAAGACTTATTGAACACTCAATTACTATCAAAGAAGCAGATATTGCGCGAAAGACAGCAACAGAGTTGCGTAAGCGGGTTTTTTTAGTAGTAATAGATTATCATGTATTAGATATGGCATTGCATTTGCAAAAAATTTATTATTTGAGACCAGCAGATGCCATGCATCTTGCTTCTGCCAGAATTGGGATTGACAATCCATCAAAAGCGTATTTTCTGTGCCTAGATAAAAAACTAAATGCTGCAGCAAAGCTTGAGGGATTCAATGTTCCATTTTAACTATTTGTTCTACTTGCCCTTCTTTTTATCACTGTGCTTGGGCATTGCCCTGGATTTGGGTGACATTTTTGACTCGAGTTCTTTGATACTGATGTTTTGTGCTCCAACAATATTGTTGAGCTGTGAAAGAATACTCCTGAGCTGGGATACTTCTGCAATTAGTTGCTTCATCTGTGAATCTCGCTGAGCACTTTGCTTTTCCACACTGCTAAGCTTGGTCTGCAATGTCTCAACTTGCTGCTGTAGTGCCTGCTGCCCCGGACAACTAGGCATGCTAATACCTAACCCTATAAAAGCAGCACCAAAAACAAGCCACTTCATTTTTTTTAATAAATTTCTCGCGCTCGAAACTGGTTTTTTGAATTCTGTTTTAAAATCTACCATAGTTTGATACCTCGTATGAATTTGTGTCTTAAAAATACACCCGTCTACTGTTATTGTATAAAAATTTGAATTAAAAACATTAAAAAAATAATAGCGTCAAAAAGCTGACTAATTACTCAAAACATTAACTTCTTATTTGCAATATTTGTCAAAACTGCTACCGAAAACAATGAGGTTACCAAAGAAGACCCACCGTAACTCAAAAAAGGAAGCGGCACCCCCACTATGGGCAACATCCCCATTACCATCCCTAAATTGATAAAAATTTGCCAAAAAAAAGTCAAAGAAATACCAAATGCCAAAAGCAATCCAAATTTGTCGTTGGATTGATAAGCAACAGATAACCCGTTTAATAAAAAAGCAAAAAATAATAAAACAATAATCGCACACCCTACAAAACCATGCTCTTCACCAAAAACAGAAAAAATAAAATCTGTGTGATGCTCCGGTAAAAAATTGAGCTGGCTCTGCGTGCCCTTCTTATAACCTTTGCCAAACAGTTTGCCACTTCCAATTGCGATTTTTGATTGTAATGAATTCCAACCACTACCTTTTGGGTCTCCCATTGGATCAATAAATGACGTTAATCTCTGCTTTTGATACGGCTTTAATACAAATTGATATGACAGAGGTAGCAATATGGCCGCACAAATCCCTAATATTAGTAGAGTTTTAGCCTGGATTTTCATAAATAAAAACATGCTTAATCCCACTAACATAATAATTAACCCGGTTCCTAAATCAGGTTCCATAGCTATTAGTCCACAAGGAATAATAAGCAGCACAGTAGGCAAAACTAAATCCCTGAAAGAATATCCACCAAGATTTCTGTCAGATTCGAAAAACTTTGCAAGACAAATCACCATGGAAAGTTTCATAAACTCTGATGGCTGAATTCCAAAGTTACCAAACCCAAGCCAACGTTTTGCACCTAAAGAAGACTTACCAATAAATAAAACTAAAACTAAACAAATAAGATTTGCAAAATAAATCACATAAGCCAGCCTAGAAAATGCCGAATAGTGCACCAGTAATACTAAAGCCGTCAGTATCATGCCAATCCCAAACCAAAGCAGCTGAGTCCTGTATAATCCCATTGATTTACCTTGAACAATAGTAGCACTCATTAAATTCCAAATCCCAATACCAAAAAGAATGACTTCGATAATAAGCAAGTTCCAGTTGAACTTCTTAAACTCCTCCTCGTATGATCCTAATTTGAAATTCTGATTGTCTTCTAACAAATATTGAGTCTCAGTACTTGCATGTGACATTATTCGTCCCCTTGAGTGGGTAGATCAACCCTCTCTTCGATTGCAAAAGAATCTTCGAGATCTTCTGTGGTTGGTTCTGGCCTCACCTTGGCTTTTGCTTTTGCACCATACAGTGTTGGATTGTATTTTTCTAGGTAAGACTTGATTGTTTGTCTGACTATTGGAGCTGCTCCACTTGCACCATGACACGCGTGTTCCGCAATTACAGCCACTGAAATCACAGGATCTCTCGTGGGAGCATAACCCACAAATAGAGCATTTTGCCTCTCTTTGAATTTCATTGACTCACAAGCATATTTTTTAAAAAGCTTTTCCTCTGCTATGTGAACTACTTGCGCAGAACCAGTTTTGCCAGCAAAATCAATCCCTGGTAATCTTTGTGAATAAGCCGTTCCACGCTCATTGTTAACCACACCCCAAAGTCCCTGCCTAACTAGTTCTAGTGTTTTTTGTGATATTTGTACTTTATTGGTTATTTCTGGATTGAATTCCTGCAATACTTGCCCATTGTTATTTTCGACCCTCTTGACAACATATGGCTTATATATGGTTCCTCCATTAGCAATGGTCGCATAAAGATTTGCAAGCTGAATTGCTGTAGTTAAAACAAAACTTTGTCCAATAGCAACAGAAATAGTTTCACCTGCATTCCAAGCCTGATTTAACTTTTTCTTCTTCCACTCCTCAGTCGGTATTAATCCAGGAACTTCGCTAGCTAAATTAATACCTGTTTTTTTGCCAAGACCAAGTAATGTAGCCCATTTCGCAATATCATTTACACTTTTAAATTTCTGTGCAGTTCTGTAAAAAAATACATCACAAGATTGTGTAATGGCACTTATAATATTGACATCCCCATGGCCATGTTTTTTATGACAATGCACTGTTCTATTGCCAATACGAATTGAGCCAGAACAATGAAATTTTGTTTTTTCATCGATAACTTTTTCTTCGAGTGCTGCAATAGCAGTTACTACTTTGAAAACAGAACCCGGTGAGTAATGATCCTGTATGGTTTTATCTCTTAAAGGATGATTTTCATCAGATAAAAGTTTATTCCATAATGCTGGTTGAATACCACGGGAAAATGCAGTTGGATCAAATGCTGGTCTTGAAATCATAGCTAAGATTTCGCCATTTTTTGGATCAATTGCTACTAATGACCCGATTTTGCTTTCGAACGCCTTGTCTGCAGCCAATTGCAAATCTTGATCGATCGTAAGAACAATATTTTTGCCAGGAACTGCTGGTTTTTCGAGACTATGACTCAAAACACGATTTTTTCCAGTTTCAAGCTTTATGCGTCCTAGGGCATCTACTTCCATGATTTTTTCGCCATCTATTCCTCTTAAAACCTTCTCAAACTCTTTTTCTAATCCAAATTTTCCTGTACTATCTCCAAGTTTATAGCCAGCTCCATGTTTGGAGAGATCTGAAAGTTCTGTGACACCAATTTCTCCAATGTAACCCACCAGATGTGCTGCTATATCACCAAAAAGGTTTGTTCTTTTAATTTCTTCTTGAATTTGCACTCCAGGCATTGCCAATTTCCAGCTTTCGATAATTGCAACTTCATCACGTGAGAGATCTGATTTGATTGTAATAGGAATAAAAGAAGGTTGAAATTCTGCTTTTTTTAAAAGTTCTAAAATGTCTTTTTCAGGCATATGAATTAGTTCAGACAATAAAG
>JACQAU010000280.1 GCA_016194835.1 Deltaproteobacteria bacterium | reverse complement strand
GCTTATGATGTAAAAATAGAAAATCTTACAACTAAATTTGTTTTGAGAGATCTGGTTTCAAATTTAGAAAATCTTTCTATGGATATTTGGAGTGGTCATGTCAAGGCGGGGATGGTGGTTGACTTACAACCCAATTCTCCTACTTACCAAGCTACTATGGATGTAAGTGGATTGGATCTAAAGCAAGCTGTGAGTTCTCAATTACAGATGTTTAAACAAACTATTTATGGGAAAGCGTTTTTTAAGATGAATGCTAGTGGTTCAAGTTTCAATCCTGATCCGGCCATTAAAAATCTAAACGCCAAGGGTTTTATGAAAGTTGAAAAACCAACTTTTACTACTATTGATATAGGCAAAATTGCAGGTGAGGCGTTAAATAACACGGTAACAAAACTAGGGGATAAGATTTCGTCATTGAAAGGAAAAAATGTTAATTTAGAAAAGGCCAAAGCAGCATCTAGATATGACTTAATAAGTTCTGATTTTACAATAGCGGGAGGGAAGTTTAGGGCTCCTAACTTTGTGGCAAAGGCAGAACCTAATAAAGGCATTGATTTTAAAGGAGACACAACAGTGGGTATCAAAGATTACTCGCTTAAAGCCTCTTGGGAAGTGATTGATACCTACAATGTCGCACACGCTGATTTATCCGTTGAGCAATCTGGTGTGAAGGTGGAGCATTTGTTAGCAGAAACAGATGGTGGCCCTGTGCATTTTCCAATCACTGCGGGTTGTACGTTATTGTCGCCTTGTTATACATATACCGAAGTACCTGAATTTTTAGGGAAAATCGCATTAGCTAATGTATCTCGTGCAGTCGCAGATAAGGCAAAAGCAGAGTTTAAGCAAAAAACTCAAGAAAAAGTGCTAGACATAACAAAACAAGCTACACCTGCAGCACAAGATAAGGTAAAAGGGTTAACAAAGAAACTTTTTGGTAAATAATAATGGAGGTCGAATATGAAACGCATTAACTATCTTGATTTAGCAGTAGTGGCTCTTATGGTTGGGAGTATGTTTTTGGGTTGTTCTAATGAAAAAATAAAGAACAAATCAAAAGAGTCAGCAGCTCGTTATTGGCAGGACAAGGCATTTCCGGGCAAGGCATATGATGTTCAGGTGGTAGAAGCAGAAAAAACAGATGACGGAATGTACAGAGTGAAGGGTATTGTTGATGGAGAAACGCCAGAAGGGTATTATTCATTGGCGCATGAGCGAAATCGGAAAATTGCATAACTTGAGCAAGAAGTAAAGTATTGGAAAGAAAAAGCAGAGAGTTTAGAAAAAGAAAATTATAAACTCAAAGTCCAACACAATATGGGAACTGGTACAAAGACAGAGGGTGATCCTGTTCAAAAAGCTAAAACCGAACAGCCAAGTGGGAATTAATTGATTTGATAAACATCTGTTGCTTGCTTTTTGTTTCACTGTGTGAAACAAAAAGTATTAATAGGGGAGAGAGTATATGTTAAGAAATAAAATAATTTTTTCTGTTTTAGCTTTATGTGCTTTGATGTTTAACACTTCGTGTAGTAAAAATACTACCACAGATAATACTACCCCAACTGAGCTTGACGGTACGTGGGTGAGTGGGTGTATAAGTGGCGGTTTCGGGATTTATTCAAAAAGAACTTTTGTAACAAGTGGGAATAGTTTTACAAATACAGAAATAACCTATTCGGACTCAAGTTGTTTAGATGCAAATAAAATGTCCAAATTTGTAGATACTGGTACTTTTGCTCTTGGAGATGTGGTTTCGATTTCAGATGTAATTGCAGCTACTAGTAGTACTAAAAAATTTGATTGGGTTGTTTCAAAATTAGTTATAACACCTTTACGCACAGATGTTGCAAGTGATTATAATACTGCAAGTGGTGGTGCAGGATATTGTAGCGTGACAACGTGGGTTAAAGATCAGGAAACAAATGTTACTGATAAATCATGTACAGATATCAAATCAAGTGGCACAACATTTTATGATATTTATAAGCTAGATACTTCTGCCACTCCAAATACTTTAACTTTTGGTAATCCATTAGCTGATCCAACTAAGGATCGCAGTACAGATGCTAAGCGTCCAAGCACGCTTTATACTGGTACTAATGTTTTTACAAAACAATAAAAATGTTAAAGGCTTCGATTGATTTAGGAACTAATACTTGTTTGCTTCTGATTGCTGAATGGGATGAGAATAAAAAAGAAGTTGCTAGTGTACTGGGTGATTTTGCTAATGTAGTTCGGTTGGGCGAAGGTGTAGACAAAACAAAAGAGTTTTCCAAACCCGCCATGGATCGTACACATGAGTGTCTTAAGAAATACTGTAACGAGTTAGAAAAGTTTCATTTAATCCCTGCGCAAGTTATTTGTGTCGCAACAAGCCAGGCACGTGATTCTAAAAACAGTTTGAGTTTTTTTTCTGAAATTAAAAGCCAATTGGGATTTGATTTTAAAATATTATCCGGTAGCGAAGAAGCTAAGTTTATTTTTACCGGAGCACTTTTGCCAGATATGAATGCAAAAGAAACTCTAGTGATAGATATTGGAGGCGGTAGTTCGGAGATCATGTCAGCTCACAGTGGGATGAGTTTGGATGTGGGTTCTGTTCGCTTTACAGAGCGGTTTTTGAAATCTGACCCAGTTACAGATAACGAATTTTGGAATTGCCAGAAAGCTATTGATGAAGTTATTGATCACAATATTATAAAACATTTACCTTGGCGTGAAAAAAACCCATCTTTGCAACTCTTGGCTGTTGCGGGTACTGCAACTACGCTGGTGCAGTGGCATTTAAATCTGAAACAATTTGACGCAAATCAAATAGACTCTTGTCTTTTAACTCGAGGTGATGTGCATCGAATGGTCGAAGAACTCAAGTGGCGAACTATCTCAGAAAGACTTAGTTTACCTGGTGTTGGCGAAGGTAGAGCAGATGTGCTCCTTGCAGGCTCACTCATCTTGTGGAGAGTGATGGAAATTTTCAATTTCACCAATACACGAGTGAGTACACGCGGACTGAGATTTGGTGTGTTCGTATAGTCTTACTGTCTTTGTAGTGTAAACAAGCAGTTTTCTTCGTCAAGCTTTGTCAAAGTCACAAGTCTAAAACTTCGCTGTGCAATGTAAAAAACTTTGCGAATTGGTTCTTTGTCATAAAGAGGATTTAAAACATTCGAAGGATTATCAATTGTAAAATCAAACCCTTCAAAGTTACATGTAGCTTTGATTTGGCAAAGACCCTTATTCATACATGCATCCCACTTTTGAAAATTAGCACTTGAGCTATTGACAAATAACACCAGCGCTCCACAAATGCCTATTAAAGTAATTATTGGTTTCATTGTTTTCCCCCTAAGGACTAGTCATAAGTCCTAATTATCGTCCCCGTAGACCTTTGCTGAGTATATAGCTAATTTTTTAGGAAAGATCAAATTTATAAATTAAATACACAATACATGCACCACGCGCTGCATTACGCTAGTGTACTGGAACTTTAATTTTTTATAAAATTGAATTAGGATATTTTTAAAATAATTTTATTCGCTCAGGCGCGGCATCCTGCCTTTGGGGCCCCCTTTGACATCCTGTCGAGCCGCATCCTGCTGCCCCAAAGCCTTCTCTCACAAAATTATTTTAAAAATATCCGAGCTGACTTTAGATAAATTAATTTTCACAGGTACTTTTCTGATAAGCAAAAAAAATTAATGTCCCAGTGTACTAGTGCTTATTTTTCTTTCTCCTATCCATCACCAGTAAAAAAGCAGGTAGTGAAATGATGGCAGCAACTGCACATGTAATCTCCCCAATTACTGCTAGTAAACCAAAACTAAAGAAAGCCTGGTTTTCAGCCAATAACAACGAACTATAACCAATAACTGTGGTTAAACTGCAAAGACTAACAGCTCCACCAGTGTTTTTAATAACATTGATAATATTGCCACTTTTTTCCTGCTGGTATCTTTGAAAAATATTGACTCCATAGTCAACTCCAATACCAAAAGTAATAGGAAGCGCTATGAAATTTACAAAATTAATTTTTAAATCAAATCCTAAAATAATGCCGCCCATCCATGTAGCTCCCAGGATCAAAGCAAACAGTACCAGAGTTATTGTTTTTAAATTTCTGAAAAAGAAAACAACCAGCAAAATGACAGCAATAAATGCTAAAAATGTAGCTTTTGGTCCATCGCGGCTAATTGCTTCGATAAGATCCGCTGAAATTGGCAGTGTTCCCGCAACTGGTGTGCCTGGTGCGATAGAGTCGGTCACTTGTCTCAAATCTTTTATAAAATTTATTAATTTATTGCCGTACCAGAGTGAATTATCTAATGGAGGATCTACTAATACGAGTTTTCCAATGCTTTGATCCTTTTCTGTAAACTTGCTGATTACTAATGGTGGCAGGTCATTGATGTTTACAGGTTGAAATGCTTCTTGTGGTAAAAATTCTGAAACAAGTTTTTGATCCTCCGGAGAAATTCTTGTAAGAAGTCTGGGAGTAAGTCTATTTTTAATTTCTCTTAAGATAGCTATTTTCCGTAGCTGGTCTCTGGGGATAAAATCATCTAAAGACTGCAC
>JACQAU010000279.1 GCA_016194835.1 Deltaproteobacteria bacterium | reverse complement strand
CTGAGCCAAAACAGCTAACGCAGCTTTTTTGCGATCTTCTGGGGTTTGATATACTTTTTTAATAAAGGCTGTAACAATTTTTGTGCCTACTAAATCAGCAAAAGACTCAGTAACTTGCTGGTGCAAGGAAGAATGCATATTTGACAACTCTTCCTGTGCTTCTTTTATATTTCCTTTTTTTAACAGATCTACAAAGTGTTGAATGTTTTCGGTTCCTTCTCCAGAGCTAAATTCATTATCTTTTTCGTATCTTTTTAAAATTTCGTCAAAACTTGATGGCATTTGAAGCTTTCTAAACATGTCTTCTAGTTCTTCTGTGCTCATTTTAGTGTGCTTAAATTTAGCTTCTGGAGGATCTATTGCTTTTATAGATGTTGGTAGTTTCAAACAATTGGCAGATCTAGATGGAATTGCTCGTAAGCGAATACCACTCCAAAGTAACATAGGCGTTTGCCGCGGTGCTAGGGTAATAATTGGTTTACCTGCATAATTTTCTCCTATTTGCTCTGCTTTGTATTTTTCACATGGATTGGCTGGATCATCTATACTATTTGTGTTTGAATTTTCATCAAAATACATGAAACAACTTTTTTCGTTACTGTCACCGTTCAGACGAACCTGAGTCCTGTAAAGTCTTTTTTGCCACTCACTTCTGAGTTGCGATTTTAATTGTAAAAAATCTGAAATGCCACTTCCAAAAAAACCTTGAATTTGATAAAATACGTCTCTTACTTTGTCAAGTGAAGTATTGTTTTCTTGCGCCTCTTGTTTGTTGTTCCATTTTTCATACCAGAGTAAATTTTTTCCTTCGTGCTCATAGTAATCTTTGCGTATTTTGCCATCAGTAAAAATGCCGTAATAAACTGCCTCGCAACTATTCGGATTGCTCTTAAAAAGATTAAATTGCTTTTCAATATTACCACGTATTGTTTCATCACTATAACCAGCAGCGCATACAAAAAAGCATATCGTCAAAAAAAATGTTTTAAATATCATACAATTATTTTAACATACTTCACTGCTGTCTGTAATAGTAACAATAACAGTAACAGTAACAGTAACAGTAACAGTAACTGTTACTGTAAACAGTGCTAAATAGTTATAATCCTTGCTAAGTATAATATAGTGATGCTATTAATATTCTATGGAATCTCAGGGCGATCACATAAAATTATTATCTTCTGTGGGCGCTCTCATTATAGATAGTCATATTGTTTACACATCAGGAAAGCATGGAAGTGCATACGTTAACAAAGATGCAATTTATCCACATACAGAATTAACATCAAATTTATGTAAAAAAATTGCAGAACATTTTTCAAATAAAGAAATCGAAGTAGTGATTGCTCCAGTGATTGGCGGGGTTATTTTATCTCAGTGGGTTGCTTATCACTTGTCACAAATAAGGCACAAAGAAGTGTTTGGTGTTTATGCAGAAAAACTAGGCTCAGGTGATGGTTTTGTTATTAAAAGAGGATATGACAAGATCGTTAATGGCAGAAATGTTTTAGTTGTCGAAGATGTTTTAAATACAGGTGGTTCTGTAAAAAAAGTAGTAAAAGCAGTACGTAGTATTGGCGGAAAAATAATCGGTCTTGGAGCGTTCTGTAATCGTGGAGGAGTTAGTCACCAGGAAGTAGGCGATGTCCCTGAAATTTTTTCTTTATTTAATATTAAACTTGACGCATGGGAAGAAACTAAGTGTCCTTTGTGTAAGAGTGGTGTGCCCATTAATATTGAAGTGGGCAAAGGAAGAGAGTACTTAGCAAAAAAATCAGGTCAAAGTAGCGGTGTAAATTTATAGCTTAAATAACTCAGGAGGCTTTTATGAAAACCACAAAGCATGTTTGCAGCTTAGAATTATTAATGAGTTTGATGAGGTCGATCTTGTTGCAGGTCCCATAAAAAGCAACGGTAGTTTTACAAAATTGATCCACGTTGAAGGAAAGTTGTCCATTGGCGATTTTGATTTTCCAGAAAATAGATCAACGCTTGAGGTTTTTAAAAATTATGAAATGTCTCTCAATAAGGCCGGTTTTCAGGTTGTATTTAGTTGTTCACCAAAGGATTGTGGTACTGGACGAGCTGTGGTGAAAGGCATTGTAGATTTTGCGGCCAATAGTCAGCATCAATGGGATTTTCGTTACCTACTAGCAAAATGGCAAAGAAATGAGGGGGATGTCTATGTTGCAGTCAAGGTTCGTGCAGATCACTCCGGTGGTGGGCCTCCATACAACAGGAAAACTAACCTACTTGTTGTTGAAATGAAGCCTATGCAAGAAGGGTTGGTGTCTGTAAATGCAACGGCTCTTGCTGATGATTTAAAAAACTCTGGTCATGCGTCTGTATACGGGATTCTGTTTGATTTTGATAAGGCAGAAATACGATCTGAATCTGTTATCGGAGAAATTGCAAAGCTATTGCAACAGAACAAAGAGTTAAAACTCCATGTTGTGGGACACACGGATAATGTTGGCACTTTTGAACACAATCTCGATCTTTCAAAACGCCGAGCTGTTTCTGTGGTTAATTCTTTGGTGACTAAATATTCAGTTAATGCCGCTAGATTAAGGGCAGATGGTATTGGTCCACTATCTCCAGTGACTACCAACAAAACAGAAGATGGACGTAGTAAGAATCGCAGGGTGGAACTTGTTGAACAGTAGACCTTAAATTTGTTCTTTATAAATTACTTGAGATAAAAGTGCATTTGGTCCTGAAAAATTTAGTGAACGAATAAAAATCCGATCTTTGCCATTATTGACTAAGTACGTTGGCAACACAATTTGGCCTTTAGATGTTTCAAAAAGATCAAGCCAGGTGCTCTCATTG
>JACQAU010000278.1 GCA_016194835.1 Deltaproteobacteria bacterium | reverse complement strand
TTGTAGTTTGGCTGCAAATAATCCTGGTGGTGGGATCCAAGCAGCTGATTGCAACCCTGGACAAGTAATGCTTGGCATAAATGCCGATGGAACCTTAAACTGCACAAATCTTTCTTTTTTACAATCATGTCCTCCGGGTAAAGTTGCTATAGGCATTACAAATACTGGAGCTCTTAACTGTGTAAAACTAACATGCCCTGCCGGGAAAGTAGCACAAGGACTGAATGCAAGCGGAGCTTTCAATTGTGTATCAGTCGCTAGCTTGACCAATTGCGCAGCCGGTTATGTTTTGCAAGGATTTAATGCGACAGGCGGGCTGATTTGTACTCCACTCGGAGGTGGACCACCACCTCCTCCTCCGCCGTCTAACTGTCACGACTTTTCGATGGTTAATGGAATAAAACTTGGTACCGCCGGTTTTATGCTAAGCGGCGTGCAATGCATTGGAGGCATACTTAGCAGTGGGAATATATATACTTGCCAGCTTCCCTATGGAGTAGCTGGTCAGGGTTATATGTATACTGCTAAGGTTTGCAAAACTAATGGTAAGCCTATTACTTGTAATAAATCAGGCCCAGGATTTCCTGGCTGGTGTAACAATGCATCTGCATGTGCAATCACTTGCCTCGGGGGGATGGTTGGCATGACATTTCAATGTCAGACGTCATATCCTGTAAATATCTTGCCAGCTTCTGAATTTGAAATTTGTTACTAAATGCAGCGAGGTTCAGTTTTATTTGCAAAAGTATATTTACGTCAGAAGAAGGCTGATTCTGGTTGTCCATTTATAAAAATCAATGATTCTATGCGGCTGTAAAATTTGTGGTAAACTCATATCCAAGTTATGACTCATTATTTATTTGAGGTTAAAACACCTCTTGGTTTTTTAGTAAGATGCACAAAATCTTATTGGCTTTTTATCGTGTCTGAAAAACATCCAGTTTTACAGGGACATGAAAATGACATACAAAAAGTGTTGTCAGATCCAGACGAAATCCGAAAAAGCAAAAGAGATCCTAATGTTTATTTGTTTTACAGAGGATCAAAACCACGTTGGTTATGCGCTGTCATTAAATCAGAAAATAATTTTGGTTTTTTAATTACAGCCTACCCAACAGATTCTATTAAGGTGGGCCAATCAGTATGGAAAAAATCAAAGTAATTCATGATAGCATTGCACATACACTGACTATTTGGATTGGCAATCCAAAAAAGGAAACTATTTGCGAAGAAAGCTCTGAAGAAGTCATTTTTATGAAAGATAAAAACGGGAACATTATTGGAGTAGAGATTTTAAATTATAAATCTGCTCATCTAGATCCGAGTCTAATTGTGGAAACTATAGTAAAAACTGCTGCAGTAACCTGAAAACAGTACCCAAATAAATCATGAGACAAACCATGAGATAAACCAAAAAATAATATGGAACGATTTGAAAAACAAATTTTAAGTGGCTTAAATCAAATTTTAGACAGTCCAATCACCACAAAAGACTTAGAAATCCCATCGGATCCAAATCTTGGTGACTTTGCATTTCCGTGTTTTCATCTTGCTAAAAGACAGAAAAAAAATCCAGCACAGATAGCAAAAGACTTAGCCGAAAATTTAAAGACACTAATACCTGGTTCAATCGAAATTTCTACACTTGGCGCCTATTTAAATTTCAAAATCAAACCACACGAAGCTATAAGCTCTATCCTGGCTTCTATTTTAGAAGAAGATGGCTTAGGACACTACGGAGAACTCACGCAAAACACCCGCAACACTTGGGTGATCGAATACAGTTCTCCTAATATTATGAAAGCCTTTCTGATTTCTCACTTACGAAGCACTGCGCTTGGAGCAGCCCTGAGTCGCATAGGCAGATTCCGTGGCTTTCAAGTAATCTCAATTAATCACTTAGGAGATTGGGGCACTCAGTTTGGAAAACTTGCTATTGCAATAAAACTATATGGACAACACCTACCTGCTAAACCCACAATTCATGACCTAGTTAATTTATATGTCAGGTTTCACAAAGAAGCAGAAAAAGATCCCACGCTCGAAGATCAAGCACGAGAAGCGTTTTTGAAATTAGAACAAGATGATCCTGAAATAACTGCATTTTGGAAACAATGCGTAGAAACCGCGACATGTGATTTTAAAAAAATTTATGAAAAACTTTCCGTACATTTTGACTACTACTGGGGTGAAAGTTTTTACAAGCACCTTTTGACTCCCATGCTTGAATCCCTAAAGCGAAAAAAACTTTTAATAGAAAGCGAAGGAGCGTGGATTGTACCACTTACAGACGAATTTGGAAAAGATCTGACACCTTGTATTTTACAAAAAAAAGATGGCGCTACAATTTATGCTACTCGCGATGTTGCTGCTGCTATTTATCGCTATGAAAAATTGCGATTTCACCGGATGTCTTATATTGTAGGTACTGATCAAAAACTCCATTTTCAGCAAGTATTTAGTGTATTAAAAAAAATAGGCCACACATGGGCTTCAAATTGTGAGCACATCCCATTTGGAATGTATAGATTTAAAGACGCCAAGATGTCCACTCGTCAGGGAAATTTCGTGACATTCGAAGAAGTTCTGAAACTCACACAAGGCAAAGTCAAAGAACTAATGGAACAAAGAACTTTACAAATTACATTCAATGAAAACGAAAAAGAAGAGGTTTCAGAGCAAATAGCGCTAGGTGCACTTGTTTTTTTCGATCTGCGTGCAGATCCTATCAAAGATATTGATTTTGATTTAGACAGGGTCACTGATTTTGAAGGCGAAACTGGGCCATATTTACAATACGCGCATACACGTTGTCACAGCATCTTAAGGAAAGCTAAAGAAAGCGCGCCAAATAAAATAGGTGACAAAATCTATGACAATATCTGTTTTGATCCTTCTCTTGTTTTACTTTTAAGCCAAAAAGAAGAAATTTTATTAATTAAGGTTTTGGGTCGTTTTCCATTGCATTTGGAGCGAGCTTTAGAGTTTTCGAAGGCAAGTCAGTTAGCAAATTATCTCATAGATATAACAAAGGCTTTTGGAGCATTTTATCGTGAGTGTCATGTACTTGGACAAGAACCAAGGCTCACACAAGCAAGATTGATACTAGTAGAAGCAACCCGTCGTATTTTAGCACGAGGCCTTAGTTTGCTAGGAATACCATTACCTAAAAAAATGTAGGGAATTGCAGGCAATTACCCGGCAACAAGCACCAATCCAAGCGAAGGATCTATCGCCCGCAATAATTCTTCTAGAGTGTCGAGTTTGGGAATGGTCCTACCTTGCTCATAGCGAGCATAGGCGTTAGGTGATGAGGACTGTAATCGCTCGGCCATTTGGCGAGCGGTTAGATTGTGAGCAACTCGCAAACGTCCAAGAATAAAAGCCACGAATGTCACCGGATCGTTAGCGGTCAACATAAAGCGGTTCCCCTTGCCTGGGGCACAGATCATTTTAAAACCTTTCTTAGCGACCAAGGTTTCCACAGCGTCTTTCGCCATAAAATATGCATCCGACTTACTTTCACCCTGTGTATAAATTTCCAACAAGGGAATTTCAACACACCAATATTTATTTTTTGACCCTCGTGGAGGAGTTAGTTTACCCTCGATCTTCATCGTGCTTCTCCTTTTGGCTGGGGTGGCCGTTTCTTAGCTCGCTTAATAATACCCTTGGCCGTGTTTTCGTTAATCTCGCTATGTCGTGGAACTGCTTCCGTATCTACTCCGTTCGTCCATATTTCATGATTTCCACCTTCTCGTAGGAAACTCCATCCCATAGTCTTCAATATTTTTTCTAGATCCCGCTTCTTCATCTACAATTCATAGTGTACACAATATCGTGTACATATGCAAGCCTTTTTTACTGCTTTGCTCCTTGGTGTTATCTCTTTATGAGTCAATACGCTGTTGCTGTTACTGTAACAGTAAACAGATTTCAATTAGATATATCGCGCTTTGAAATATTACAGATAAAAATTTCATCTAATGCGAAATTTATCATTCTATAATAGGCTACGATAGATCATATTGCATAAAAAAATATCCACCTGCTAAATAAAATTTTTCACAATTTTTTATAGACAAATTATTAAAAATAAAATAGTGCATAGCGCTATAACGATGGCGCTATGCGTCGTTTGTAGTGAGTATATTGCGCTAAGCGCAGAGTGTGTGGAGGGACTAATGAATAAAAATATAGGCGTATTTATTTTATGTATTTCTATTTTACAAGCACCAAATCTTCTAGCAGCAACAAAAAAAGATCCCGTAAGCACTGCAGACTCTAAAATAAACGCGATTTGTGGTGATTTATTACAAGGATCTCAACAAATTATTAGTAACCCAAATAAACCATTGAGCGTCTTGGATCTCTTTGATCCTGATCCAGAAAAAAACTTATGTGCCAGGGCACCGTCAATGTTCATGAACGCTACACAATACGCTGCATGGCTTATTGCATCTAAACCACAACGACCAATCAAAGATCCCATATACGGCATGCGACCTATGAAAATATGGCCCACACTACACGACGGTGGAAAAGCTGCAGGCGGACACAGGATCATCGGTCAATACCTTGCAATCAATAGCATCGTGGATTTTATCCTTAGCGCCGCAAGAAAGGGCTCCTCTAACGGCAAAATGCTTTTACTAAGAGGTCCAGGCGGAGTTGGTAAAACTGAAATCTTAAACATACTGGCCAACCTTGCCACTAATTTACCTCTGATAGATCAAAAATACACACGCTATACTTTTAGATGGAAAGATTTGGATAAAATTCCAGGCCTAAAAGCACTACTCACAGATGCAAATCCAACTATTGTCAATGAACTTCAGCGCTCACCTCTAGTATTATTTTCTCAAGTTCCTGCATTATTAGACAAGGCTTTAGATTTTGGTAGACAACACGTCGCCAAGGAACTTGGTTTTGAATTTGCACCACACATCAACCCAGATCCACACACAAAACAAATTCTGAAAGTTTTAGTACTGCATTATTTTCCAAGTAAAGATTACACCGTTAAAGAATATCTACAAATGTTAGAAGCACATGTAGAAATTGTACCAAGAGAAATCGACCCAGATGCTCCACCTGCTCTTATCCGCTATATTGACAAAGATCCAAACTGGACAGAACTCACTTTTGATCAAAACATGTTTAGATATGCATTACTTCAAGACCCAAATAACCCACTGGCTTATCACTACAGGGGACTGATTCCACGTGCAGATGGGTTCCTCTTATTTTTAGACGAACTATTCAGAATGCCACAGCAGGTAAGAGATTTTATTTTAGATTTAATTCAAAATGGTGCAGTTCAGAGAGGTGGCGCACCAACTTTGGATTTAGATGCATTAGTAATGGTCACAAGCAATGATGAAAATATAAAACAAGTTGTAGGTGACGGACACGCCGTTCAGGCCTTAATGGGTCGAGCTCAGCAAAGGCCATTTCGTGGCACACTTAATCCAACAGAAGCAATAGCTACGCTCATCGCCATGGTATTGGATAACCCAAAAATTGCAGCAATAAGGAAACAAACACTGTTTGAGATGAAATCACTAACGCCCAACTCTCATTGGGAACCATTTGATTTTAACACTGTATTTCCAGCACCAAACGAAGATGGAAAATATCCAGAATTTGATGGACGTTATGTACTTAGATACGGTTTAGGAAATGACGAATACATCCACATTGCTCCAAGAGCACTCCAAATGATTGCTTTGACTTCTGTTGCAACAAGATTAGTTACCGATCCGAAAGCGGGAAAAGACATTGTCGGCGAAAACGACTTGGTAAAAAAAGCAGATCCACTATTTACAAATCCAGCATTCAGGCTAGAGGTGCTTTTAGGCATAAGAGGACTGCAAAATAAAGAAAGAGCAATGCTAGAACACATTATGTTTGAACTCAAAGAAGGAGATACTGGCATACTACCGCGCGAAGCTCATACTTGGTTCGAAGAAGCATTAAAACTAGCCCGCGACAATCATAATACACTCACCCCAGCAGTAGTAGCCAAGGCTTTTAGAAACATCGTTAGCCAAGGCATAGTAGAAATCCCGCCAAATCAAAGACCAGTGTGGATTGCCCTGGCAAAAATGGTAAAATCACATTTTATTGCAGAATTTTTAGGACAAGATGTTACTAATATCATATCTGGGAATCAGTCAAGAGTTGCTGACCTCTATGATGAAATTGCACAGGAAATCATGGCATTGAGTAAGGATCCCAATGCAAGAACATGGCAATCTGCAGACGGCTCCGATAACCCGATTTTGTTTGACAGGCTCGCTAAAATCAAAGCTATTTACAAGACAAAATATCAAAGAGAACTAGATCTTGGCGATATTAAAACATTCAATATTACACGAGCTGCAGTAACAGATAGACACCCAGAGCTCTTAAGTACAATCCGAAAATACCTGGTTGATAATGAAATCGAAACCAAATCGCTAACAGCATATAAAACTGCGTTCGAAGGAAAAGGCCAGAGTCCTGAATTCAGTGCAAAAGTTGCAGCAATAAGAGCTACGTTAGCAGATCATGGATATAACGAAACCGCTTTTCTAGAGGCATTAAGATTTATCGAAGAAATGCGACTACAAGAGCCTGGAAAATAAAAAGAGTTTTTAGCTATGGCAAAAAGTAAGCTTATTAGCTATCAAATTTGCATTCAAATTTTTTTTACAGTTTACAGTATTGTAAACTCAAAAGTCTTTGCAAATTCAAGCATAGAAATCAAGAGCCTTTACGGTGGTGATATCCCTTATGAAATAGTTTATGCAGATCCCAAAGGAACTGATACACGTGCGCCAGGAGTTTATCTTTTAAAAAACAGGGGAGATTCGCCTTTAGCTATTGGAGGTGATGTTTTAGGTGCTGGAAGAAATTTTAATGGCATTTTATTGCAATCAACCATTTCTTCGCGTGGGACCAATAAACAAGAAGCACTGGCAGTAGTCGATGGCAAACTCACATTATTTAGTAATAAAACAAATCCAAAAAATAATAAAACAAAAGTGGTTTTTGGCAGTAAAAACACTCCACTAATTGATATTTTAAACCAAAAAGAGATCATTCTATCTGATCCTATAGAAAGCCGGGATGATATATCTATTTTTTCGTCTGGGTATCATCAAAAAATCGGAGAAATAATTTTAGTTTCTATTAGAAAAACACATCAACTAGGTAACGGATATACATTTGCGTTTAGAATAAATTCATCAACGTAGATCTAGAAGAAAGAGGCAAAATAGTTTTGACCGAACTGCCGCATGACAGGATCTATGAAACTGATGGTATGTATATTTATCAACAAATTGATCCTTTAGGAGCCAGAAACACTGTTTTAGCATCTTCTGGCTCTCAAGATGATGGTACACCAGTTGCAACTGGCAGTGTAGACTCATTAGACGACGGAAAAACATTTGAGCTTTTTAGTTGCTACAGGCACTCAGAAGACGATCAATCAGATGACAGTGCAGTTATTGGATTTGTCGAAACGCAACTCTATGTTTTTTTTACAAGTGAAAACAATAATAAAATAATCTCAGTCAAATTGGCAGATGCAAATGTCTATGAAGAAGTAAAAGAATTAGTCTTTATTCATACGATACACAAGGAAGACGGTAAAAACTTGCATTATTTCATCGTGTCGCGAAAGACAAAATCAGGAAAAGCCGATACAACCGTATACATTGTCAAAGACACAGGCAGTACCGCGCAACTAGAGAGAAGTCTAAAGATTTTAGATAAGTTTTTTGAGCCAAAAGAACTAGCTGCACGCCTTAAGGAAATCAGATTAGCAGATGGTCGCATCAGCATGCTTGCTTTTGACACTGTTTCACCTTGCAAAGGACCTAAAGCTTACAAACCAAAAGCAAGTGACACTTTGCCACTATTAAACCTAACAACAACCACAAACGCAGGACACCCAAAACAGATTTATAAAACTCCATTAAAAGCAGGAAGTTTGGGCGTCGAAGGCCTAGTATATCGAGAATTTGATCCAACAGGCGCTATTGAAACTAAAACAGGCATTTATCTTGAAAGATCTCAAGGCTCTTTACAGGAAACCAAATTCTTTCCTGGAAAACTATTGGTTCTTCCAAGAAGCAAAGGTCATCATGAACTTTACATAGATAACTTACAAATTATTCGCGAAGTCGCTGTTAATGCGTACAATGATCCAATGCCAAATGTAGACTTAAAACTCTTTGCACTTGATCCAAGACCTGGTGACAACATAAAACAGTTCCAGGCTTTGGTTCACATAGGAAGCCTTGAATCTCAAGCATTTGCAGCCGCACCACAAATAATAACTTTTCCAGTCGAAGCAGACTTTAAACAACTTGTTGGTGCAAAAATTATCCATGGCAAAAGAAAACATAAAAATGAAATTACGGTACTCTTCTTTTTTAGGACATTAAAAAAAGGCGAAAAAACATCTCGACTTCCAAAAGGCGGAGTTTTAGCTACACACTTTGCAATCCAAATAGGAGTAGAAAATTTGAGTCCTGCCTTTATATGTCCTAATCCTACAACTCCGTTTTGGTTAGAAAGAGAAGAAGTCCCAGGTGATTCGTTAAAATCAAGGCTAATTCCAGATATCCATGGACATCTCTATTGTGTGCAAACACCAGCACTTGATACACAAAATGGACATTATGCCATCAGAAGGCTTGCGCAACCTGAAACCTTAATTTTTCCTACACGATCTGAAGAACGCATAGTACTTAGGCCAAATGAATCCATTCTGGATGATAAGCAAGATCTTTCTGGCCTGGGTACAAGCAGATGGTATGTGTTTGTAGAAAATGATTTGACTCGTCAGATATCTTGGCTTGAGCAATATGTAATAGAACAGCGCCAAACAGAAAAAAAACCTTCTCTGTTTCCACAATTAGAAAAAATGCTCGAAACTTTAGCTGACTTAACTGAAAAGCCTAGGCGCATGGTGCTTTTGGTAGAACCTGCCTTAAAAAATTATTTCAGAAGTACTATATTATCTAGACTTCTTACCAATAATGAGCACGGAAAATGGTCACTAGGTTGGCAAAATACTGGCTTTCGCTTTTATCTATATGATCCTACAGCCCCAAAGGGAGAAATAAAAAAAGAATTAGGAAAGATAAGTAATCAAGAAGATCCGAATAAACGAGATGTGCTCTACGTAGATTTAGGCGAACTTCTAAAACAACAAAGAGCCGATCCTAAAAAAGAAGAACTAATCAGAGCAGATACTGTTAATGCAGAAGAAGATGCCGGCGAAGATGATAATGACTCTAAAAAAGATAAACCTGAAAAACCTGATATCAAAAAAGATGAACAAACAGAAACAGATGACAAAGAAGAAGATAGTGAAGAAGCAGAAGAGGGCGAAGAAAAATCTAATAACTTACATGGCCTTTCTCCAGAGGATTTAGGAATATCCGCTGAAGTAACAGAGGCTGTAGGTGATGTTTCTGAACTTTTCCTATTAGCTACAGATGGTCAATGTAGAGATTTAGATCGGTTTAAAAGTACAGGTGGAGTTGCCTGCAAGATTCCAATGCTTATTTTAGCTACCCCAGACGAATGGAAAGCGGCCACTCAAAGATATCCACATGAACTTGAAGTAGACGCACATAAAAGTTTAGAACTCAATTCGCAGTTTTTAACATCACCTTGGTATTTGTGGCCACCCAACACCGTGCGGGCAAAGAAAGAAGTCAAGGATCTAAGCGCAGCCCCAGTAAGTGAGGACGAACAAGATGTATTTCCAAATTTAAAAGACATTTTAACTGATATTGTTAGCAGGCAAGCGAGCGCAGCATCACAGGCAAAACATCGGATTTTGATTGTTCCTAAAGAATTAAAAGAACTAGTCAAAAAACTCATCTTAGGGCGGTGGGCGACTTCTAACAAATTACTGGGTGGACCTGGCCAATGGAATTATCAAAACGAAGACTTGGCATTGTTTGAACTAGAAAAACTCATAGGAGACAAACAAGTCACACAAAACGACGTTTTTGATAACTTAGAAACAATGCGCGGCTTAGCACAGGCTTCTAGAAATGTCGCAATGATTGCAGATTTAGAAACCGTGGCCTCTTTACACCGAGTGCTCCCGCGTGGCGCAGAACAAGGTAAAACAGGCTTTAAAATTAGAGATAAGGCCCTACAAGCTGACGGTGGACTTTTAGGCGATAGCGCACAAAGTCCGACAGATCAAGAGGCCCAGAAACTGCCACATTTACTTTATTTACTTGCTACCGAAGGCAGGAAAGTGCAACCAAGCGTTTTAGAAACTCCAGGCAGCAACGGACACAATGACGTTTCGATGGTCTTAATAGGCACTGAAGAAGAATTGGAGACTATACGCCGCCAAGCTGATCTTGAAGGCCGCTTTGGACTCGAAAGTCACTTTGAACAAGTAAAACTCGAAGCTCCAACTAAGGAGATCAAATTAAGATTAATTCAAAAAGTTTTCGAAAGACCTCAAGTAAAGCAGCAAAACTATATCTTTAAATTTAACAGGCAAAACGGAGAGACTTCTGCGGGATATAAAGGAGACACCGCAAAAGAACAAATTATCGCGACCATTGTCAATCGAATAGATACCTATGCCGCCATTAATAAAATAGATCAAACAACAGCTTTTATTCGCACATATAAAGAACTCAGAAGAGCTTTAGTTCAAGATCAAACATTACGCACAAATAAAATGATAGATAAATCATGGGTTGAGCAACTTTTAACAAGAGTATTTTCTATCCCAATAAATCTAGAAAATTTGCCTAACAATGATCCTTTGCAAAAATTAAAAAACCCAACAGACGCTGCTTTAGCGCTTGAACAACTTGGCTTTCATGGTCTACTAGAGAATACACCAGATTTCATCCCTCATATTTTATCTCAAACAAGATCTACGCCTGGAAAAAAAGTTCCAAGTTCATTTATACTTTTTGGCGACACCTCAGTTGGTAAAACTTTTCTTTTCGAAAAACTTATCGAATATCTTGATTTAAAATATTACAACTTTGACAAACCACAAGAACTAGAACCTTGGGCTTTTCGTATTAACGTAGACAAGATCGTTGATGACAACAAAGAAGTCCTGGGCAATCCCGAATTTATTACTATCAGTAAAACATTAGAGCATTTATCAAATTTTTTATCTCTCCCACACGGACACCGAGGTTTTATTTTATTGGATGATATACATAAAGCAAAGTCAGAAAATATTTTATCAAAACTAGTGTCTTTTACTGAATCTCTTTTAGATGCAAAAGATGGAATATTACGTGTAAAACGAATGGGCACTGGTGAAATTTTCGAAATTCCAGTTCGTAATATTGTTCTTGGTTGGACAATCAATCCCACAAAAGACAAACAAGCTCAAGACAGATACGGAAGTGCATCAGACTCTGTCGAAGACCAAATAGTTGCCGCAATGGCCAGGGGAGAAACAGTTAAGTTTGAGCCTTCAATTTTAGCAAGATTTGGCAAAATATTTCATTTTCCAGATTTTTCAATTCATTCGAAAGTGCCAGCACTTGCTCAAGGTGCTAGAGATATGTTCAAAAATGACTATTTATCATCTCAAGGCTTAAGACTTGTTTCAACACGGGTTTTAAATCTCATTTCAGATCAGTTTCCACGTCTACACGCGAGAGAATTTCTACAAACTGCTACCGGAGGACTAGCCGGCCTAGGTGCACAATTTACAAAAGCTAGTGCATTATTAATATTACCAAAACCAGAAATAATATTACCATCATCTGATGACGATCTAGATCCCAAAATGGCTAGCCCCAGTGTTGCAGGAAAAAAATCGCAAAGTAGTATAGCGTCTTTTATCCAAGAAGCCACAATTGTGCTACCAATTTCGGATACAGATTATCGCTCGCAATTTGAATTTCTTTCTTTTATGTTAGAAAATTTTAGATTGCATCTTTATGAGTTTCTTTTAGAAACAACCAAAAAAGATAAAAGACTATCAACCAGCTTAGAAGATCGTCTAAACTGGGTAGGACCTTTGCTTGTAGCTTTTGTTGATCATATTAAGAAAAAAACTCAAATTCCACTAAGCGAATTATCATTGCAACCCCAAGACTTTGGCCTGCACGCCGAAGACGATCCTTCACGATTTTTAGATGAACTCAAAAAACTACCAACTCCTGATAGCACATTTTTTCCATTTCCAATTAATTTATCCAGATCTGATTCTATTATGAGCGTAAGTGAGTTTTTAGGAGATGAACCAGTTGCTCCTAAGGCCAGGAGCAGAAGTGATGTGTTTTCTGAAACAGTCGAAGAAATTTTGAACCTCCTAAGACCAGTTTTAGCCTCTTATTTTAGACTTAATAGCTTAGACGAATGTGTAAGTCCAGAAACTTGGATCAGTAGACTTCAAAATGAAGAACCACAGAAAGTGTTTCAAGCTTTTTCAGAAAAACTAACCGAACTCTACTTTCGTTTTATCCAAAAACTTCATAGCCGTGAACTACTTGAAAAGATCAGACCAAATGATATTGCAACAATAATCACTTACGATGAATTTAGACTATTTTTTACGTGTCTTGATCGAGCAGTAAGTTTACTGCCATGGGGTCAAATGACACACTTTATGACAAAAGCCATTCTTACCGGAGGACAGAACACTGACTTAAGAGAAAGCGCACCTTATATCAATTTACTATTTGAATCTTCGCTATCACCAACCTGTACAATGACAACAGACATGATTTTGGCAAAAGCCAGAACTTTGCCATCTTACGAAAAGCTAAGGAAAGACACCGGTGATCAACTGGGTGAAAATTATGATCATAAATGTGAAAGATTTTTAATACCAGAAGCTGCAAAGGCTGAATATGAAAATTATTAAACTGTGTTTATTTGCTCTATTTTTAGCATCCAAAGTTTCCGCTTCAGACGAAAAGCCGCCTACAAACGCATCCGAAAACCCATGCGAAGACGCACTCACTTCTCAGGGGTATCGTGTTATTTCTAGTGGCGAAGATTTAGATTTATTTCCAAAATATGAAGAAACTTTTAGACTTTTATTTGGTGACGGGATACTTAAAAAACTTGGTGTTACTCTAAATCCAGTCATAGCTACTTTTGTTCAAGGTGGAGACATGGATATTTTGGCAGCACAAGGACGGCCATCGCTCCCGTTTTGGTCCGAAGGAAGAGACATCATAAGGCAAATTCAAGCATCTGGGTTTTTATACGAATTTGTTGCAAGCGGAAATCAACCACACCGGCCGTTTTTTAGAGATACGGTAAACCCAAAAGAACAAGTATCTATCATTTTGCATGTTATTGGGCACCTGCATTTTAGTTTACACTCCCGTTTACACCAAGCTGACTCGGAAATTGACTCAGTTGGCGAAGCTTTAGAGCTAGCTAGGTATTTAGATGCGTGCTACCAGCGTTATGATCACGATCAAGTTCAATCTTGGTATCAACTATTGGAATCACTAAAACTCTCTCAAGACATGATCAGAGGAAATCAAGAAACTCCAGATGATTTTGGACCACAAGACACATTACAAGATCCTAAAAAAATACACACCCAACGCCCACCAACAGCCAATATATTGCAAGCTTTTGTGGCAAATCTCCCGCCTGATACTTTAGAATGGCAAAGAGAAATCGCCAAACGCTATGAAAGATTGCACAGGCACTATGCAGGTAACGTAGTTACCAAAATCATGAACGAAGGCTGGGCGGCTCTTTGGCAAGAAATGGGAGCAGAACACACACCATACAGTGACTTCAATCATGCTTTTGCCTTTGGAGATCTAATGAAAGGCGTTGCTCGTCCTTCGCTCTCTAATCCATATTTTCTTGGAAGAGAAGCCTGGAGAAGAATAAGAGCAAAATTTAATAATGAAGAGTTTAGTGACCAACAAAAAGTAAAAGGCTTAAGCCCAATAGAGAGAGATGCTGCTTTTATTCAATATGCCACGGCAAAGTATATTAAAAACTATGATGACTACAGCTTTCTATTAGAAGCTTTAGATGCCCAGTGGATCCAAGACAATCATTGGATGCTAGGACGTCCTTGGGATTGGGATAAAGACGGCTCTCCAAGGAACCCTCCGCCCCAAGATGATCCAGACTTAGACACACTGAAGATAATCAAAACTAGAGACCCAAAACGCATCACACGTGCAATTGTAAGAAAAGTTGCAGATAGGAGATTTCAAATTCCGCGAGTTGCGCTCTTGGACCTAAATAAAAATGGCACAGGAGTAATTGCGCTGGGATGGATGTACGAAGTTGGCGGAAAAATACCATTAAAGCAAGGAAAAACGGCTAAAACACTGTATGTGTACTCTCAGTTCATGGAAAGACCAGTCAGTCTTGAGGCCGTGGTGCCTGCAAAATTTTTAGATGAAAGTACCACGCCAGACTACCCGGTTGTAATGCCATATAGATGGTGGTGGGATCAAGAGCCAGAAAAACCACCTCAAGCTGCCCGAATAGTTGTAGAGCCCTCTGGCAAAGTAACAGTTTATGCAATAAAAATTAACGCTGAGGGCAAGACAACAGAAGAAATAAATAAAAAACACACTGATTATCTTCAGAAATCTGTTGATAACTTTAAACTAAACGACA
>JACQAU010000020.1 GCA_016194835.1 Deltaproteobacteria bacterium | reverse complement strand
CAGAAACCAGCCTTCTTCATCAAAAGCTTTCCCTGTAGCTTCGTCATGCTTAAAATATCCACTCATTACATTAGGACCTTTTACTAAAATTTCATTTTCATGATTCAATTTGATTTCTATTCCTGGCATAGGAAATCCAACTACTCCAGGCACTCTCTCTAAAGACATCTCTGTTAAAGTACAACAAGGCGATGTTTCAGTTAAACCCCACCCCTCAACAACTGGAGTTTTCTTACTTTTAAAGATATTAGAAATACTAAGTGACAGTGGAGCCGCAGCAGTAAAAATAAATTTTAACTCCGGATGGAAAAATATTTTCTCTGCTTCTTTTGAAGTCAAAACACGAGAAATAATTTCCTGATAAACCTTAGGTACACTAAAATAAATCTGAGGTCTAATTTCAGCAAAATTTTTAAAAAGCTGATCTATGTTCTTTCCCCATGAATCATCAATAGCTAAACAACCACCAGAAGACATGACAAAAAACCTCTCAAAAAGTCCACCAAAACTATGGTGCCACGGCAAATAGCAGCTCTAATGCCTTTTGTTGAGACAATAGATTGTAATGTGAAAGCTGTACTCCTTTTGGGAAACCCGTGGTTCCTGACGTGTACATTATGAGCGCAGTCTGATGTGGTTTGGCTTCGCAAAATCTCTTTTCTATCTCTGCAGAAACAGTAAGTTTTTTTTGTAAAATACTTGCATCTAAATAAGTTATTTTTTCTTGCAAATTACGCGGAAAATCACTTTCATTTGGTTTTTTGAAAATCACCAGTTCTGGCAATTGTTGATCAAATGAAAGAAGCCGTATCTGATTAAACACATCTACAAAAAGCATTTTAATTTCAGAAAATTCGATCAAATCAGAAATCAGTTCTTTTGGATAACCGGCAAATACAGGGACACTTATGAGTCCAAGACTCATAACAGCCATTTCTGAAATAAGTCTAAAATAAGAATTAGCTGTCACGAAAGCAACCCGGTCTCCCGTGTGTAAGCCCTTTGAAATCAGAAACTGAGAAACTAGGAAAATATCTTTTACTAAGTCTTCCCATGTCCAATAAAAATATTTCCCATTCACTCTTTCCGCAAATGCATGATATGTTTTGTAGTGACTTTTGTTTTCTAAAAGCAAACTACCAATATTTTTCTTAACCTCACCTAATGCCAAAGATGATGTTAATTGCTGTTCCTGTTTCACCTCAAGACCTCCATAAATCATTCTGGTACTCTTTTTGCTGGTACTCTTTTCGGCACCATGTAGTTTAACATTTCTAAATCCAGCCCAAAGAGCTGCTCCAATAGCTCCAGCAAACGGGGAGAGCTCGTGTTTTAATATTTTTATTTTCTTATCTTCTTTGTCTAGCATTTCTTGAATCGTATTCAAAAGCCCCTCATCTTGTGCCAGCCCTCCAGTAGTCAAAACCCTGCCCTGTGCCTTAATCATGCGTAACAAATTAACAAGCCTTCTTGCCATCGAAATGTGAATACCTTTTATAATATTAGAAGTCGAAATACCCCGACTCACCATATTAATCACATCTGTTTCTGCCAAAACCGCACAAATACCAGAAACAGTTTCTGGCTTGTCTGCCTGTAAAGAAAGCTCTCCAATATCTTCAGTGGCCACACCCAAATATCTCGAAATATTTTCTAAAAACTGCCCTGAACCAGAAGCACACTGAGAAGTCATGCGATAATCTAAAACCTTCGAACGATCGTCCATCAAAACCACTTTTGAGTGTAGTGCTCCCAAGTCCATTACAGCCCGTACTGTTGGATTCAGATACAAAGCTCCCCTGGAATGGCAAGTCATCGAATAAAAATGCCCTCTCCTAAAATCTACGAGCTCTCCCTCTCCTGTGCTAGCGACATATTCGATATCAGTTTCTTGTAATGCATGTTTTTGTAGTGTTCTTTTAAACGACTCTAAAATGACATCTTTGATATTTCGTTTTCTAATCTTTTCATAATCACAAGACAATAGGGACTCAGACTGTCCTTGATCGTCAAACTTCATGAGTGCGGTTTTTATGGAACTACTGCCTACATCAATTCCAACTGTGTTCATTTTTAACCGTTATCCCTTTTTGCAAAAAGTGCAGCTCCTAATGCTCCCATATAGATACTTTCGGAACTAATATTCATAGTGATATTGCCATAGTTTTCATTAATTAATTTGGCAAGTGCTCCAGTAGCTGCCTCATTTCGAGCCACTCCGCCAGTAAATGTAAACTCTGAAAACACCCCTCCACTGCGCGCAAGAAGTGACATTGCTCGAAGGATAATAGCACGATGAAGACCCGCTAAAATATCTTCTCTTTTCTCACCTAAAGAAAGCCTTTCTCTAAGCTCCGCCCCTGCAAATACTGTACAAGTAGAATTAATTTTGACAGGCTTTGTAGACAACTGTGCCAAAGGCCCCAACTGATGTACCCCCATATTCATTTCATCTGCGATGTATCCTAGATAACGCCCACAACCAGCGGCACAACGGTCATTCATCTGAAACCGTGTGACGACCCCCTGAAAATCAATCTGAATGGCCTTGGTGTCTTGCCCACCAATATCTAAAACAGTCCTAGTCTTTGGAAAAAGATAATGCGCACCCAATCCATGACAAAGAATTTCTGATCTAATCTGCTCCTTTGGAAACGGAAGTGTTAGCCTGCCGTATCCAGTACCAACAGTATGTATGATATTAAAATTTAAAGAAGTAGCATTTTTAATAGCTGATAATATTTCTTTTTCGTATTTTTTAAATTTTGGTAACTTACTTACTTCATTTCCTGCAAAATCCAAATACTCTATAAAGTATTTGGCAAAACTT
>JACQAU010000283.1 GCA_016194835.1 Deltaproteobacteria bacterium | reverse complement strand
TCATTTTCGCATCGGTATATAAAATTTTGTCGTATAACGGTTCTGCTATTTTTAATTTAAAAAAACCTAAAGTAAAAGGGATGAAGATTTTCCATATCAAGATAAATATCATCAGATATCCTATCCAAATATTACGTCCAAATAAATTTACGGTACCGATATTCACATGTTCATTGTTTAAGAGACCTAACCAGAGGAGGGTTAGCTACAGCGCTTGTGGAGTTAGCAGAAACTTCACACTTACATTTTCAGATAGACGAAACTTTGGTGCAGATTACGCCTTCTGTCAGAGGGGCATGTGAAATTTTAGGCCTAGATCCTCTTTATGTAGCAAATGAAGGATGTTTTGTTGCTTTTATACCACAAGCAAAATCTAGGCTTGCCTTAGAAATCTTAAAAGAACACCCCTTAAGTAAAGCGTCCGCGATAATAGGAAATGTTTTAGAAAACAACAAATCATTTGGCTATGTTACAGCTAAAAGCTCACTTGGGACTTCACGATTAATGGACCGATTGACTGGAGAGCAATTGCCCAGGATTTGTTAGGATTTCTTATAGACATACTCACTTTGATAGCGTACTTCAGGATAATCAGAGATTATTATACTCGAAAGGGAAATAAACCAAGCCTCTTCGTCAGAAGCAATGAAATTCATGCAGGATCGTTATGAAGAACAGCGTAAAGCAGAAGAACATGTGGTTGCAGAACTGAAAAAATACTATGTAGAATGCGTAAGCGTGCTTATTTGTCAAATCAAACTGCCTGAACGCCTAATGCAAACTTTGACTGACAAAGTGGTTGCATCACAACAGATGTCTATGTTTGATGCCCAACAAGAAGCTGAAGGCAGAAGACGTGAGATGGAAAAAATCAAAGCCCAAGCCAATCTACAACCCTTACTTGTAAAGGCAGAAATTGACGTTCAAATCGCTAACCAACAAAAACAACAATCTATTATTTTAGCCGAAGGCAAAGGACAATCCACACGCTTAGAACAAGAGGGTATTGCAGCTGGAATTAAAGCAGTCGGATTAGCCGAGGACGAAAAAATCCGAGCCGTTGGTCAAGCCACCGCAGAAGCCTATACCAAACAAGCCGATGCTCTAGGCCAACAAGCTTTGTCTATTATTGAAGTCATGAAACAAATTTCAGGTGGAAAAGTAAAAATAACTCCTGACATTTTAGTTCAAGGCAACCAAGATGGTAATGTATCTGGCAACGTGCTTTCTGCTTTTATGGGCAGTATGATGTTAGGGGTTGGAGATAAAAAAAATCTTTATACTCCCATGAGTTCAGCTCCAAAACATTCGACTCAAGGACCTAGTGTTTAACTTATTATGACTAAAAAAAAATTTAAAAAAAATTGCAAATAGTGCATTTAGGGAACACTTAGAAACAATAAACCAAAATGTGCCGTTTAAAATACGTTCTTAAATGATCCCTTTGTTATTAATGTTGGATCTCTTTGAATTAAAGTATAAAGACCCTCGGATGAAAAAGCCGTATAAAGATTAGAAGTATTTATACTAATTAGCTCCAACAGTTTTAAAATTTTCTCTTTTTCTTCATTGGTTAATACAGTTCTTTGCGTAACTAGCTGTCGAATAAGCGTATTAGCTACTTTTAGGCAGCTTTGCTCTTTTTTAAAATCTATATTTTGTTCAGCAAAGTGATCTTCAACTAAATTTATAAGTAGCTCACCTTTATTGTTTTTATTAGAAAGACAGTAATATGAAATATTTTTTAGATTAATCAGATTTAACTTGCCTGAGTCTACTTGTTTTACACAGTCTTCTGTTGAAAGCAATTCTTGATGTACTTTCAGCTTAGTCAATGCATTAATGGGATTATCTTCATTAATTGAAGAATTAGTAATATTATCTATCTGTTCTTTAGTTAATTTAAGTGTCGCATCGCGGGCAAGATCAATAAAAACAAGTGAGTCTATAAAATTTTCCAACTCTGATTTTTGTTGGGAGCTTTTAAAAAAGTTTTCTATTAAATAAGCCAAGCCCTTGGTTTCAGTCTCAGTACCTAAATTTTGGAATAAAAAAGTATCACTTGATAATTTAGTTGGTTCTGCAAAGTGTGTGACAATTTTTTCTTGAGGCAAAACTTCATTTATTTTTGGTGCGTTTATTTGTGGAAAAGTTGAAACAGAATAAGATTTTGGATCTTCAGTAATGTTGAAAAGCTTATTAAGAACACGCCTTATTGATCTGATATCCGTTGCAAGCCCATCGTGATAAATTGTGCCATAATTTTTATTAATAGTCGATTGATTCCAGTTAGAACCATGGTATAGCCCAACGACTAAACCACTTTGTTTATCAATCAATGGGCTACCGCTATTCCCCTGTACCCCGATAGAATCAAGAACAAAATCGTCATTATTAACATCATTATATTTTGCCTGGCTTACTTGTAACGAGGCTCTAAATGGATGTCCAATCAGAATAAGGTCATTTTTTTCAAGTTCTTTAAAGATAGGCGCGTTTATGGCGGCAAGTTTTAGATATGGTACCTTTTGACCTGGTTTTAATTTCACCTGCAATAATGTGAAATCCAATCTGTTTTGGCCATCCTGAGCAATTACATCGTAGTGTTCGAATACTTCAAAATCACCATTTGGTGTGAAATCTCTAATAATTTTTCTTCCTGTGCATCTTTCAACACTGCATGTTTTTCTTGAAAAGACATGCTCGTTAGTTAAAAACAAGCCATCTTCTGAAATGAAAAAGCCAGTTGCGTCACTACCATCTATGTCTTGAATAAATGCAACGGCTTTTGATAGGTTTTGCTCAAAAGCAGACGCCTTGGATATGGGGGTGAATTTAAACTCTAAACCCCATTGTGCTATGGGAACTTCAATTGTTTTTTCGACTAGTTTTTCGACTGGTTTTTCAACAATTTTTTCAGTCGGTGATTTTGCACAAGAGACAACCAATAAAAGACAATTAATAACAACCAAAATATATTTCATGAACTAACTCCTACTCTAATACAATTAATGCAGTGCAAGGTAACTTGTCGCATTAGTTGATTATTAAGTCAACTGATTTATCAAAATATACGCTTCGCCTTACTTCGTCAGACAACATCCACCTCTCGCAGCGTATCTGTAGTAATAGATAATTCTACTTTTACACACAACAACAAAAAGAGTCTATCGTGAAATAAGATCAAACAGTTAGGGAGAAAAAATGAAGAATGTGTGGAATGGTTCAAGTCAAATTTGAGTAAATGAGATAAAAAAGGGTGCCACTGACCGTAAAGAAAGGAGCACCCAATGCATATTTGCAATTATTGCGGAACTAGTTTTATACCAAGAGCACAAACAAAGAAACCAAAAGCTTGTACAAATCGTAAATGCCAAAAACAAAGGCAACGAGATAATGAAAAAGCCTGGAAAATCAAGAACCAAGGGCTTTATGACGGAAGTTATTTCCGGATTAAACGGCTACAAAGAATAAAACAACTCAGAAAGCTTGCCGAGCGTTGGTTCAAGTTTTTAGAAGTGGGATCAAGATTTCT
>JACQAU010000262.1 GCA_016194835.1 Deltaproteobacteria bacterium | reverse complement strand
TTCCAGCGTTCTCCTTATCTATCCTGTAATAAAACAATCTGTGTATCTCCAGTATTTCTTTTTCAGAAATGGTTCTCTTTTTTGAAAAATCATAGATCATATCATATGCCTCGCTATGACCAGAGACCTCATAGTGGTCCTTTAGTGGTTTACCAGCAATCGTAAGACCATCTTCAAGAACTATCTTGGTTTCCGTTTCGGTCAGTGTGTTTCCCTCAATAGCATTACTGGAATAGGTTAGACCGATACGGAAATATTCTTTGATTTGTTTCAACAGGGCTTTATTAATTGGTCTGAATTCATCTATCTGCTTATTCAGTTTATCGATTTCTTTTATTTTGTTATCGTAATTCATTTTCACTCCCCAATGATGATGACTCAATTATTTAGTCTTCAGACTTCCCAAAAAGCAAATCCAGCGACAGTATCCCAAGTCCTACACAAATAGCAGAATCAGCTACATTAAAAGCAGGAAAATGATAATGCACTTTCCAGTGAAAATCTAAAAAATCTACGACGTATCCAAGCTGAACACGATCTATAAGATTTCCAGTTGCTCCCCCAATCACCAATGACAACGCTGATGAAAGTTTATAATCATTTTTTGGTATTTTTTTGTAAATATAAGCAATAGCAACCAGAGCAACAATTGGAATAATAATAAAAAAAGGCACTCGAAAACCTGTAGGGGCATTGGCAAGCATACCAAAAGCTGCACCTGTATTTCTTACAGAAGTAAGATTAAAAAAACCTGGTAAAACCGAAACACTCTCGCCATAGTAAAAATGAGCTTGAATAAGAGATTTCGTATACTGATCTAAAATAATAATAACAAACGAAACTGCAAACAAAATCCAATACTTTAATTTTATGCTTTTCACTTTTATATACCAATAGCCTTTATACACCTGTCACAAATATCTGGATGAGTCACATTTTGCCCCACCTCTACAGAATAAGTCCAACAGCGCTCACATTTCGTACCATTTGATCTAATTACCTTTATCTGATCACCTCGAGTTAGTTCAAGCTCACTAACTAAAAAAAGACGCTTTAGATCCTCTCTAATCTCCTTAAGCGATTTTTCTGTCTTGTCATCAACTCCTAAAATTACTTTAGCTTCGCGAGGATGTCCAATTTTCTTATTTTGCCTCTCTACTTCCAGTTCCTTTAATACACGAGCCCTGAGATTCCATAAAATTTCGAACTTGTCTTCAAGTACAGTATTTTTCCACTTATCTAGTCCATTTTCACCTGACGGGAAATCAGTTAGATAAATAGAATCAGTTTTGCCTTTACCCTGTGGAAAAAGCTGCCATGCCTCTTCTGCAGTAAAAGTAATAATTGGAGTTAGGCTTCTTAACAATGCACTCCCAATCATCCACAATGCCGTTTGAGATGCCCTTCTCTCTAATGAATCTTTTGCTGCTGTATAAAGCCTGTCTTTTAGGATATCAAAATAAACAGATGACAAATCTACGGCACAAAAATTAACTATCTGATGATAAACAAGATGAAATTCGTACTGTTCATAAGCATGTCGAATTTTTTCAAAAACACCAGCACTCTTTGAAAGCGCCCAAAGATCTAAATCACTCATGTCGTGTAAAGATTTTTGATGCAGATCTGGATCAAAGTCATATAAATTTCCCAAAATAAACCTAATAGTATTTCTAATTTTACGATAACTTTCAGAGACTCTTTCAATACTCTCTTTTGAATAATTTACGTCATTGCGATAGTCTTCTAATACAACCCAAAGGCGTAAAATTTCAGCTCCAAATTGGTTCATAATATCTAATGGCGAAACAACATTGCCCTTAGATTTAGACATTTTTTTGCCGTCTCTGTCGTTTACGAATCCATGAGTCAAAACTGTTTCAAAAGGTGCACGATAACGCGTAGCTACTGCGGTCAAAAGTGAAGTCTGAAACCACCCCCGGTGTTGATCGCTGCCCTCTAAATACAAATCTGCAGGCCAACCCAACTCTCGGTCTTCACACACAGCAGCATGACTCACTCCTGAATCAAACCACACATCTAAGATATCTTTTTCTTTAACAAATGATTGATTCCCGCATTTTTTACATTTTGCTCCGGCAGGCAAAAGTTTTACTGCCGACTCGGTAAACCAAATATCGGTTCCATGTTCTTCGACTAAATCGGCAACATGAAAAAACACACTCTCCTCTGCCAGTGGTTCGTGACAAGACTGACAATAAAAAACAGTAATAGGCACACCCCATGTCCTTTGTCTCGAAATACACCAATCCGGACGGGCTTCGACCATACCTAAAATACGATTTATCCCACAATCAGGAATCCATTGTATAGATTTAATTTGATCCTTAGCTTCCTGCCTTAATGAACGTTTTTGAGAACTCATACCGATAAACCATTGTGGCGTGGCTCTAAAAATAATTGGCTGATGACAACGCCAGCAATGTGGATAACTGTGCTCAACCTCACTACTAAATAACAAATGTCCTGAATTTTTTAGGTTTTCTATAATCACAGTATTAGCTTTAAAGACAAACTGTCCCTGCATCTCTGGAAATTCTTCAGTAAAACGTCCTTTTTCATCTACTGGGGCATAAATTTTTAACCCATATTTAGTCCCTACAATATAATCTTCCGTACCATGCCCTGGAGCACTGTGAACAACGCCAGTGCCAGCATCCAACGTTACATATTCTGCTTCCATGATCAGAGACTCTCGATCAATAAATGGGTGTTTAAGTTTCTGTTTATGTAATTTTTCAGAACGAAAAGTCAGTAAAACCTCTAGTGGCTTGGATAATCCCAAGGTTTTTTCAAAACTTTCTTTCAAACCCTGTGCTACAATCCAAATTTCAGCCAAATTAGTAGAGTGACCAGAAGGCGCTTTTAAAGCAATATATTCATACTCAGGATGTAAAAATACCCCTAGATTTGCCGGGAGGGTCCAAGGAGTGGTTGTCCAAACTATAAAAGACACTTGTTTAGCATGCAGATTATTAGCAATGTTTGATAGTTCCTTAAACGATGCTAACGCATCTTTAGATAATTCAAATTTTACATAAATCGAAGGACTGCGCTTATTCTTATATTCGATTTCAGCCTCAGCCAAAGCAGTTGTACAAGAGGTACACCAATAAACTGGTTTATTGCCCTGATACAGCACGCCTTCTTTCGAATGTCGGCCCAACTCCCTAATAATAGTTGCAACATACTCTTTTGACATTGTGAGATACGGATTGTCCCACTCCCCAAAAACCTCTAACCTTTTAAATTGAGACATCTGAAGAGCAATGTATTTTTCGGCATATTCGCGACACATTTGTCGAAGTTCTGTAACCGGTACTTTAGTTTTATCTAATTTTTTATCTAGTAATTGTTTTTCAGCACCCAATTCGACTGGCAAGCCATGGCAGTCCCATCCTGGAATAAACCGAGCTTCGTACCCTGACATGTTTTTATATTTAACAACAACATCTTTTAAAATTTTATTTAAAGCCGTACCAAGGTGAAGACCTCCGTTTGCATAGGGAGGACCGTCATGTAAGAGAAATTTTTCGTGCTTTTTATTTTTCTCAATACGTCTCTCATAAACTTTATTTTTTAACCATTCCTCAATTTGTAACGGCTCCCGTTTTGGCAAATCCCCACGCATTGAAAACGACGTTTGTGGCAAGTTTAATGTTGATTTATAATCTTTTGCGCTCATTACCACCCTCCACTGCCCCATATTAAAATACCTGAAGACAATTTGTGATGTAAATCCGGATCCTTGTTTGCAATATTTGTATATTCATCTGGAGTAAAAGTAATTAGTTCAACCTGTCTACCAATAGGATGTTTCATAGTGGTATGTTTGATTACATCTGGTGACTCTGAAACTACCAGCAATTCATAATCACTTTCTGAGGTGGCTTTTCCTGTGGCACGACAACCAAAAAGAACGCCTTTTTGTGAAATAGGCTCAAGCAAAACCCTAAGACCTTCTAAATCAGAAAGCGCAGCTAAAGTTTTCAATAACTGAACTTTTGGACTGTCATCTCTCATTCTCACTGCCCGTTGGTTATCTACAAACTCAACAAGCCCCAGGTCTTGAAAGTCCAATAAGATTTGTGTAATTCCCTCTGAACCCCCCAGGCCCCTAACCCCTTTGAGTTTAGAAGAAATCACTCTTGGGGTAAAAGCAGTTGTGGGCTGTGAAAGTAAAAAACGAATTACTTTTTGTTCAGGCGTACTAAACAAAATAACATCTAGTGTAGGTTTTGGTTTTCTCACTCTGGCCATAAGTTTTCTAACTCCTTTACTATTTTTATAATTTGATCTTCTTCTGCTATTGCTTGTAACTCTAACTTCCCTAATGCCTTTTTACTTTCTGGGCTTTTTATCATAAATTCCCTAAATTTGGACCCAGATAAAAAGCCAGCTTGTCTGTCCCCAATCGAAGGACCTAAAACAAAACGCTTGTTTTTATATAAATAAAGTCCAACCCATTTGCATTTTGTAGAAATATTTGCAATGTATCTTACCACTGACCCTAAAGGCGATAAAGCGTTATACCAGTCTGGTAAAACTTGCGAATTATCTAAATGACTTCCATTTTTTATGTGTAGCAACATAGAATAACTCTTTATACCTCAACTTTTTACTCAAATAAAGAGCGAGAAAATTTATTAATTATTACATCAACATATCACAAATATGTCACTTTAGCACCTAAGTGGTGCCCTTTTAGAACCGAAAAACTTAGATTAGGCACATTCTCATTTGGCACGAAAGATGCTACACAGACAGAGTGCTCTTTTAGAGGGGGGATAAAATGCACCAATTACTAGTTCTATTTTTAATAGCTTTTTTAACAAGTTGCTCTAAAACTCAAAACACTTTACCAAATGGACCATGGGTTCCTGCCTTAGATATTCCTAACGGGCAGTCACGTCCTGTAACACTAAGTAATGGTTCAGAAATTGTGATTCATCACATTGGTGGAAAATATTTTTACTTAGCCGAAGGAGCACTCACAGATCAATCGTTTTTGTCTTTATCCGCTCAATTTGCTCATTTGCCTCAAGCCGAAAAAAAGGCATTGATTTTAAAAAAACTAGAATCTGCCACTGCTAAAATTAAAACAAATGGTGGAATAATATTAAGCCAACATCCAGAAGTAGGCTATTTCAACTTTCTAGTACCATATGCTGAAAACATAGTTGACTCAATAAGAGCATTAAAAATGGAGAAAGACTTTTTGATTCACCCGGTTTTTTATGAGCGATTTGATTTAGGAGCGATAAAAAGCTTTTCACCGTTTGCAGAAGGTCTTGAATTTAAAGAAGCACCTCGTCTTAGTACCGATGATTTTAGTGGATTAAAAAGAATTCAAGCACCAGAATTTGTTAAACTAGCCGCTAACGATATTCTTGATGGAGCTCAAGGCAGTCAAGCTGTCAAAGTGGATGGCTCATTAGTGAAAATAGGCATTACTGATACTGGCATTACGTTCAATCATCCAACATTTCAATCCATAAATGACAAGAAAAATAAAATTCAATACCTCAAAGACTACACTCGAGAAGGTCGGGTATATTTTCATCCAAAAGCAAAGTTTGAGGCTAAAATACCAGATTTCGGAACAGAAGAAGATTTGCTCATAAAAGCAGAAGTATTAATGACACCACGGCTTCCAAACCTGCCTTTGGGAGATGATCTGGTCAGCATTGAAGGCTTAAGAATAAAGGTTTCACCTGCACTTCAGAAAATATTATTAACACCAGGCAACGGAGCAAAACTCGGCGTGTTATCAGAAGATGCCTTTCAGAGCACACAAGAACAGGTTGATCTAAATGCCAATGGAAAACTTGAAGACAATTTCTTTATTATCAGAATTCCAGGCAATAATAATGACGAAGATGTAATTTATGTGGATACGACAGGCATTGGGGATTTTCGTAACGCTGAGCCTATTGGCTCTTGGAACAAAACTCAAAAAACTGTTTCTTTCTTTTCTGAAAAAGTAGGATTTGATTTTGGAGTAGACCAGTTACCAAATAAAAATGGCACAGATACAGTAGAAGTCAAAAGTGTATCACTTGTAGGATTTGATCCAGGAAATCACGGATCGCATGTATCTGGCATTGCTGCTGGATCAAAAACGATAACCAACGACAAGAATCTAACTTTAGCCAGAGGAGTTGCTCCAGAGGCAAAAATCTTAATGAATCGTGTTTGCGCTAATAACGGTGGCTGTGGCGCAACAGAAGCATTTATCGATCTTGTAGTAAATGCAAAAGCCGAAGTTATCAATATGTCTTTAGGTGGACTAAGTGCCTACAATGACGGTTATGGTTTTCAAGAAATGATGATCAATAGGCTGTCTGCACTTCATAATGTATTATTTGTTATTTCAGCCGGAAACTCCGGACCAGGCCGACAAACAGTTGGTAGTCCATCAGTTGCAAGACACTCACTCAGTGTAGGAGCTAGCGCAGCGAGGAGTTTGATCGAACGGCAATACCAATGGCCAGGACTGGGTAGCGGTTCTGTAGATATTAATGACGATTTCCTATTATTTTTTAGTAGCCGCGGGCCAACCGCTGCAGGTGGCTTTAAACCAAATCTTGTTACTCC
>JACQAU010000261.1 GCA_016194835.1 Deltaproteobacteria bacterium | reverse complement strand
TTGCTAAACCTTCTACAATAAGTTTTCTCATGAGCGTCTGATAAGGAACACCCATTTGTAAAGAGATTCTTTTTAACTTAGTGATGACATCTTCTGGAAGGTTAACGCTAGTGGGATGTTTTTTTTGAGTTTTGCTTTTACTATAAGCTTCTTTGACAGCCTTAGCATTAAATTTGATCTTATTGTATCCATTTTCATTTTTTACATAGTTCGACATATAATCTCCGTTCTTTTATATTCATCTTCCGAATGTGAATAATTCGAATTTCTGAACCACGGATCGTAAAACATATAAATACTGGCTTCAGATCGCTTGTTAGACCTAAGATACCATATCTCTGTTCATTCACGATTGGAGAAATCTGTTCACCCAATCTACAAGCCATTGAATAAACCTAAAAGAAGCCATATATCATATATTCACTATATTACACTATATATCACTATGTCAATTAAATAATGATAACTCACCGAAATAGCTTGCCTTCCTTGCTTTTGTTCCACGCATAATCAGGCATTTTAAAATGAATCATTACGTCCAATCCTTGTTTAAATTTTTGCCAATACCTCTCCGCTCGTGCAGGATCTGCCGATGGTAACTCTAATGTCAACGTTGGAATCCCTCTTTCTTGACCAGTATAATTGCCAAGTGATCCCGGAAAAAATCCGCCAGAAACAGCCTTTAAACGAGAGCGAAGCTTTACACACTCCTTGACATAATCTTTAGGAAACTGGCTCAAATACAAGTGTGATGGGCCATCATAGTCTAAGAAATTAAGCGGAGCATGGATAGATAAAATTTTTTGAGGCCTAACTAAACGAATAAGCTCTTCCTGAAACAGAGTTTCTGGCTCCGAATGAGAAGTTGCACCTGGATATCTCCTCTTATCTGATGCATATTTGCTTTTCCAAAGCTTAATGGCTCTAGCATCCCAATCACGCGTTGGAAAATTGCGATTTATATCAACTCCCTTAGCATTCACCCTTGTTCTAGGACGCGCAAAAAAACCATCTGGATTCACAAGAGGCGCAATGACTATTTTTTCAGTTTTAAATTTTGATTCATTCTCGTGTAACCAAAAAGCAAGTTTTAATCCCAAATAAAACGGCGTGATCTCGTCTCCATGAACCATCGAAAATACTAAAGTAGTATTTTGAGAACTGGTATTCCCAAACTCAGCATAAACCAAAGGCATATTAAGGTTAGAACTGCCAAGGCTTTTCCACTGCACTGACAAGCAAGGATCCATTAACAAATCCCATTTCAATTCTTGTGTGATTTCCTTTACTTTTGTACACCAATTTTCGATTGGGGTAGCAGCGACCAAGTCGCTGCAACAAAATAGACAAACTAGCATTAAAACATATTTTTTCATTTATTCTTTTTTAGTTTTCTATGTGTAATATACCACTTGCCTATAACTGCAAGAACAATAAGCACAACCAGAACAACTACGCCATGCTCAACTTTTTTAACGAAGTGGATAACACGATTGACCTCATCTCCAAAATAGTAAACAGCTCCAATGATTGCTGGAACACTAATTAAAGCTGCCATGCCATCGTAAAAAATAAATTTACGAAAAGGGATATGCAATGTCCCAGCTGAAAAATAAATAGGCGCTCTTAATCCTGGCATGAAACGGGCAAAAAACAAGAGTCTTGTCCCACCACTTTTATGTAATTTATCTCTAACAGAGTTTAGTCTTTCATCTGGGAATAGCTGGTGAAAAAACCATTTTTTAGTTAATTTCCTACCATGTTTTAGGCCTAAATAAAAAATCGTTGCATCTCCAATTAGGACTCCAAATAAGCCTAAAATAATCATGAGCCACAGTTTAGTCAGTCCGTAATAGCAAATAAGACCAGCAACAAAGAGAGTGATGTCTTCGGGAATAGGAATACCTAGACCACAGGCCAATAAAACAGCAAAGACTATCAGGTAAGGCGTGGGACCATAAAAATTTAAGATATAATCTAATAAAAAATCCATATAACTTTTTATAACTTTGTTTTGTTCACCACATTATTCACATTATTTACCTTATTCACCTTATTTACCTGATTTACCTGATTTACCTGATTTACCTGATTTAATGGATGCGTTTCTCGATACTCGTCTATTAATGCTCCTAAGTCAACATGTGTGTAACGTTGCGTTGTAGAAAGCTGTGAGTGCCCAAGCAACTCTTGAATTGTCCTTAGATCGGCTCCACCCGCTAATAAGTGAGTTGCAAAACTATGTCTAATGCCATGTGGAGAAAGTGATTTTGCTAGAGCAATCCGTATTAAATGCTTTTTAATTATTCGTGCCACACTACGGGTACTTAGCCTAGTGCCCTGAAAGTTTTTAAACAAAGGTTCCGGTGAATCACTACATGTATCCGCCAAGTAGGCTTTCAAAGCCTTTTGGGCTGGAGGTCCAAATGGCAATACTCGCTCCTTTTTACCTTTCCCTAAAACCCTAACCCACAAATTTTCAAGATCTAAATCACAATGATTTAAGCTCACAGTTTCGCTAACTCTCAATCCACTGGCATACATGATCTCAAAAAGAGCGCGATCCCTGCGTCCCAAAAATGTTTCAATATTTGGTGCGTTAATAAGCTCAAAAATTTCTTCTATTTTTAGAAACCTGGGTAAAGTTTGATTAAGTTTTGGGCTCGGCACTAAAGGACCAATATCCTTGGCGATCCAATGATGATTTCTAATAAATCTTAAAAATGATCGAATTGCAGATAGTCTCCGACAAATAGAACTGCGTTCGTGATTATCAAAAAACGAATTCAAATATGATCTCAATGTTTGTTGGTCATAATATTGACTAAATTCTGTTAAAGACATAATCTTTCTTTCGTCAAGATCCTTGACCCAATGGGTTAAATCATTTTTATAAGCTCTTATGGAATGTGGACTAAAATGACGCTGCGCTTTTAGGTGGTCAAAAAACATGACAACGGCTTCTTTTATCGTCTTTGGTTGCATTATATTTATTATCTCAGAAGTTTTTAGGATTTTAATCAATAAAACTTCTGATATAGTGCAGCGCAATGAGTAATGCAACCAAAGCAATACCGA
>JACQAU010000251.1 GCA_016194835.1 Deltaproteobacteria bacterium | reverse complement strand
CCAGCTTGAAGTCAAAAGGAAGTCTAAGATTTTATCCACGGGTGCCACATGCCCCACGACCTCATAAAAATTAGGAGGTCTATCAAATGGATAAAGAAAATAAATCAAAAGTAAGAAAAATCGGCCTATATATTCGTGTAAGCACAGAAGAGCAGGCAAGTAATCCAGAGGGTTCTATAAAAAGCCAAGAACAAAGGCTGCGCAGTCAGGTGCTGTTTAGGAACCAGGAGTCTCATTTCGGAGAAATCGTAGGCGTTTTCATAGATCGAGCAAAATCTGGCAAAGACACCAATCGTCCTGAATTACAAAAATTACTGCAGGCCATTAAGAAACACGAAATCACACTCGTCGCTGTTACTGAGCTCTCTAGACTTTCACGAAGCATTAAGGATTTTTGTGAAATTTGGGAAATGATGCGTGCCCATGGGTGCGAATTTCAAAGCTTGCGTGAGCAATTTGATACAACAACCGCTGCCGGAGAAATGGTTCTTTATTCGATTGCGAATATTGCACAATTTGAGCGAAAACAGTGCTCTGAACGCACTTCAGCAAATTTTATTGCAAGAGCTCAGCGTGGACTTTTTAATGGTGGGTCTGTCCCATTTGGATATCGAATGAATACTCAAAACAAGGGAAATTTAATTGTAAACGAGGATGAAGCTAAAGTGATTCGAGAAGCCTTTGCTTGTTTTTTAAAAGAAGGGTGCCTTTCTAAAACCGGAAAATCACTTAATGAGAGAGGTTATCGGCTCACACGTCTTAAAATAGGAGGAGCACTCAAACCAAGACTTGGTTATTTTACTCTTGGTAATTTGTACTATATTTTAACGCAAAGGGCTTACATTGGTGTTCGTGTTTTTAAAATTAAAGGCGAAGATCACACTTCTAAAGCATGTTGGGACGCAATTGTTGACGAAAATACGTTTTATAAAGTCCAAGAAATTTTAAAGAAAAACCGCCACAAATACCGTTCGCACTCCAAAAAACGCTACCCCTACATACTATCAGGCTTGACCTTTTGCGCTACCTGTAAGGACAGTCTTTCTGGAAAGTCTGCCCATGGAAATGGAGGAAAAATTGCTTACTATGAACACGCTTGGGCGACAAGGCGTCAGGCCTATTTGAATAAGAAAATTTTTCATTGCCATCCACAACGGGTTTTAGCAAAGAAACTGGAACCAAGTATTTGGGAAGAGTTATTAAAGATTCTTTCTCAACCAGAGTTGGCGCAGTCCATTATCGATGAGGCTCATAGAATCCATCGCACTGAAAATAATACAGATGAAACAGGCAAATTTAGAGGAAAAATAAAAGGAGTAGAAGAGCAAGTTGAGGCATTGGCAGAACACCTCTCAAAAATTCCAAAAAATGTTTCTCCAACACCCATCTACGCGCAAATGGAGCGGCTTCAAAACATTAAAGAACAGCTAGAAAAGGAGCTGACAGAATTTACAGCAAGCCATACACACAGTGAGATTCCAGCAAGCCTAAATGATTATCAAACCTATCTTGCATTAATTAAAAAGTGGGTAAGCCAAACCAAGTCTCCAGAAGAACAGACAAAAATTGTGAGAAAACTAATTCATAGGATTGAGGTGTCGCCTGGAGAATTTAAGGTCCACTACAGGGTTGGGCAAAATGATTTATTTTTGCCTAATGGTTCGAAAAGACTTGACTTTGGCTGGCCAGGTAGGACTCGAACCTACGACAGCCGCATTAACAGTGCGGAGCTCTACCAGCTGAGCTACTGGCCAAGAGTATAAAGCCCGAACCTATTCGAATTCCTTCAATTTGTCCATCTCTTATGCTAACAAGATATTATATGCCAACGCTAAGCGATTTTCCAAAAATTTATTGCCCATTTATTAGACAAACTTTCAAAGTAAACACAGAACAGTGGAAACAACACGGCAGTTCTATAAATCTACGATCACCCGAAGTCTATTTGGTTATCAACCGTATCAATCCAGGATATGAATGGGTTTACGAAGATAAAGAAACCATTGCTGTCGAAAAACTAAATGGAACAAACATTAAGCTTTTGACCGAAAACGGTAAACTCATTGCTTTACAAAACCGCCTCAATGTAATTGACCCCCTGCAAATAATAAAAGGCAAGACTTTCATTATTGAAGGTATTTTTAGATCTATAGGAAAAGGCTATGTAGCCGAAAATGGAGAACAAGCCGGTGAACTCATTGGTCCAAAAGTCAATGGCAATCCATACAAACTTGATTTTCACGAATGGTACCCTTTTCAAAAAGCTATTGGTGATTTAAAGTATAGATCATTTCATGAGCACGAACGAAATTTTGAAAACTGGAGTTCTTGGTTCAAAGATAATCTACATTCCCGCTATTTTACAAAACGAGCTTCTAAACTTGGCCTTGACGAGAAAGTTTTTGCAGAAGGAGTAGTCTTTTATAACTTAAAACGTAAAGCTGAAGGAAAATCATGGATGTCTAAACTCCGAAGAGACATGTACCCATGGTTTTACTCCGATAAGATGGAGATTTACGATTACACTCCTGAAGGTAAAACTGCCGCGGAAGATCAAGAACAATTTGATTAAGACTTATAACAAAATAAAAATCACAAGTCCTTAGAAAATCCTTTGTATTAATTGTACATAAAATATAAAATAAATTATTGTCTAAAAAATTATGGAAAAGTTTTTTCTAAATTTACTTTCACAGCCTATTGAAAAAACCATCCCGCGCTCCATACAAAAAAGAGTGCGTCACAGTTTTGTTTATTTAATCTTATTTACTTTGCTTTTAGCAGCAAGCGTAGCCCTTTATCGCAGCGGAGTGCATCTTGTAGGACTTAAAATTGAACAAATTACCATTAAAGAACTCCCCTCTGCTCTGGCACTATCCTTCTTAAGAATGTCTGTTTCTTATTTTGCATGCGTTATTTTTTCCTTTGCATTAGGACTCATAGCAGCACGAACTGGGCTTGGTGAAAAAATTATTATCCCACTACTGGACATCTTGCAATCTGTACCTGTAATTGGTTTTTTTCCGGCCGCCATTACATTTTTTATCAACCTTACAAATGGCCATCGCATTGGGATTGAAATGGCCGCTATTTTCCTCATTTTTACAAGCCAAGCCTGGAACATGGCTTTTGCAGTGTATGAGGCTACTAAAACTATCCCACAAGACAATTTAGATGCCGTCGCAAGTTTTGGTGTTAACGGAAGCCAACGTTTTTGGAAACTTTATGCACCGGCTTGCATTCCTAGACTTGTGTACAATAGCATTCTCTCGTGGTCCAACGGTTGGTACTTTTTAGTAGCTTGTGAAATCATTGCAGTAGGTCCCATTCAATACCACCTTCCAGGCATTGGTAGTTTTTTAGCGCTTAGCGCAGAACAAAACCAAATTCATCTTTTAGTTTGGGGCCTATGTGGACTAATGCTTTTAATCTTAGGATTAGATTTCATTTTATGGAGGCCAGCCTCTATTTGGGCAGAACGCTTTAGACAAGAATACACTACAAGTTATTCTTCTAATAATCAAAATATAGCTAGTATAGAATTTCCAAAATTACTATTTCAAAAATTACACTTTAGAGTGTTTAGAGTTGCCATGATAAAAATTATAAAAATTGTAATACTCCCTATAGTGTGGTTTTTTGAAATTATTTTATTTCCACTAATCTGGGATTTGCCATTAGCCATTGGTATTTATTTTTATCAAATAATTGAACGTAAAATCACCAAACCAACTTTAGAAAACATAAGAAAAATTTCCAGGAAATATAATTTTATTCAGTATTTATTGTTTTGGTTCTTAGGGCTGACGTGCGGAATTATTTCAGGAAGTTTTCTTGTCCGTTGGTTTCAACCGCCTTGGCCACCAATACTAAAAGAAATACCTCTGGCACTCATACAATCTACGGGTAGACTACTAATTGCTCTTATAATTTCTTTTAGTATAGCAATTCCTGTTTTGCTTTGGAGTTGGGACAAACCAAAATTAAGACAGAGTTTGACTACGTTTTCTCAGCTTGGAGCAAGTCTTCCGGCAACTGCACTTTTCCCACTTTTTATTTTAATTGCCGTCAAACATCTAGGTGGAGGAATGGAACTAGCAAGTATATTTCTCGTATTAACAGGGATGATTTGGTATGTTGTATTCAATTGTGTTGGAGGAGCTGCTACCATACCGTTAGATTTGGTTGATGCAACAAAAGCTTTGGGTTTATCAAAAATGCAAACATGGAGAAAACTGGTTTTGCCCGCAATTCGCCCTGCCTTAATTACAGGAGCAATTACAGCTTGGGGCGGAGGATGGAACGCACTTGTTCTGTCGGAGTATGTTACATACAAGGGAGTGGTTTTAAAAGTAAATGGAATGGGCGCACTGCTAGCTCGTTCGGTGTATCAGTTGGGAGATAACAGATCCATTACGCTATGCATTTCTGGTCTTGTATGTTGGATCATAATTATTAACTCCTTGATTTGGAAACCTTTGTATAGATACGCAGCAGAAAAATATAGGTTTGATTTTTAATAAAATATGGAACTTGCTCAAACATTAATTGAATTTAAAAATGTCTCATATCAGTTTTCATTGCCACATGGCGAGCTATTAGTTCTTAAAAATATTAACTTTTCAGCAACAGAAGGAGAGTTTATTGCAGTTGTGGGTCCTTCTGGCTCTGGCAAAAGTACTATGCTCCGCCTTATGAGCGGCCTTATTCAGCCTTCAATAGGGAAAATATTATACAAGGAAAAACATCAAGTAAACACTAACTTAGAAGCTGCCATGGTCTTCCAAAACTTTGCTTTGCTCCCATGGTTAACCGCACAAGAAAACGTAGAGCTTGGACTAGAGGCTAGAGGTATTGATTTAAATACCAGACAAAAAAAAGCAAATTTTTATATTGATAAAGTAGGGTTAGATGGATATGAAGAAGCATACCCACGGGAGCTTGCGGGTGGTATGAAACAACGCGTTGGGCTGGCGCGTGCATTAGCTATTGAGCCTAAAATCCTTCTTATGGATGAGCCTTTTTCATCATTAGATGTCTTGACTTCTATCAATCTTCGCGATGAACTCATTCATATCTGGAGTGATAAGGATTTTCCGGTCAACACGGTTTTTATGGTGACACATATTATTGAAGAAGCTATTGAACTGGCTGATCGAGTTTTAGTGCTTTCCAGTCGACCTGGTCAAATTGCTGGGGATTTAAAAATAGATTTGCCACGTCCACGAGACAAAAGGAGTCCTGTTTTTAATGAATATGTTGATAAGATTTTTTCTCTTATTGCTTAACTAAAGGAGATTAGTACATTGTTTATAAGTATACCTGAAAATCACATTAACTCTACTAACCAGCAAGCTGCTTCGAGCATGCAGCAGAGCCTTCCACAAACGAGTATTCCTGAAATTTTAGGCCTCTTAGGTCTTTTAAAATCAAAAGGTGGAAAAGAAGATATATATAAACTTGCAGCCGAACTCAAAATGGAATTTGGAACTACTTTGGCGGTTATCAGAGGAGCAGAGCT
>JACQAU010000066.1 GCA_016194835.1 Deltaproteobacteria bacterium | reverse complement strand
ATTAATTTGTAACTCTGCAATTTGATGTTCAGGAATCTTCACGTTTGCTAATGACCCAAAACCAGTATTGACTCCATACAAAGTCTTTCCAGCCTTGATTTCACTCAGCAAAAAGCTGTGTGCTTTACGAATCCTCTCTTTCGCGTTATGAGTTAAAATTACTCTCTTATTTTGGTAAGCAACTGCATATACTTCTTCAAGTTTTAGTGAATCTAAACCAATTTCTAAACATTCCATAAAGCCGACCTTAATTTTTGAATAGATTTTTTATAGTTTTTTTCTGAAAAAATAGCAGATCCAGCAACAAATACATCACACCCGGCTTGTTTGGCCTGAGCAATGTTGTCAATTTGGATACCACCATCAATTTCGATAAGAAAACTTTTCCCTTTTCTAAACTTCACTAACTGTCTTACTTTTTTTAGAGAACTCTTAATAAATTTTTGACCTCCAAAACCAGGGTGAACACTCATAATGAGTACTAAATCAGCAAAATCTAAAACTTCATAAATAGCAGATAGTGGTGTTTCAGGATTAATCGAAACTCCAGCTAAACAGCCTAGGTTTTTAATTTTTTTTAGCAGATGTCTTAAATCTGGCGCTACTTCTGCGTGGATTGTAATCACATCAGCTCCAGCTTCATAAAAAGGCACAACCCAATCTTGAGGGCGGCTGACCATGAGATGACAATCAAGTATAAGTTTTGTTAATGGCCTAAGTGATTTTACAACTGGTGGGCCAATCGTAATATTAGGAACAAAATGACCATCCATAATATCTAAATGAATCCAATCGGCTCCTGCTTTGTCTACAGCTCTAAGTTCCTGACCCAAATAAGCAAAATTTGACGACAACAACGACGGAGCTAAAATTGATTGAACTTTTTTCATAATCTAACTTAACTCAATTGGCAGCGTAACGCCACGGCCTTTTAAACCATTTAAAAACTCAAGAGCACCAGTTTCTTTTTTTCCTTCCCACTGTAGTCTTTCAATCTCTAAAGACCCGTCTTTGGCTCCCAGCAAAAGCATTCCTGATTTTTCAAAAAGCTTTCCCTGAAAGCCTTGAATTTCTTTTCGACATATAACTTTCTTTATTTTTAACTGAACTCCATTGACCAAAATACTAGTACCAGGCCATGGATAAAAAGCTCTCACCTGTCGCTCAAGCTCTACTGCTAATTGAGATAAATCCAATTTTGCCATTTCCTTGGTAAGCTTATGTGCATAAGTCATTAAGGACTCATCCTGCGCAATGCTTTGGAGTTGCCCATGCATCAAACCTTCAAGCGTTGGTAACATCAGCCGTGCTCCAATTTGAGAAAGTCTGTCATGTAATGTATTGGCATAATCAGTTGTCAAAATAGGTGTTTTTTGCTGAAGCAAAACATCGCCAGCATCCAATTTTTGAGAAATTTTTTGTATAGTCACTCCAGTCTCTAAATCACCTTTCAAAATAGCCCAGGCAATTGGAGCAGCTCCTCGCCATCGCGGCAAAAGAGAAGCATGAATATTAACGGCACTCAGCTTTGGGGTTTCTAGAAGCTTGGTTGGTAAAAGTAATCCATAGGCCGCCACAACCACAATATCTGGATTTAAATTCTTAAATTCTTCGAGTGTTTTTGGATCTTTAAAATTTTCAGGTTGAAAAATGGGAAGCTTTAACTCAAGTGCCTTCTTTTTAATTGCAGAAAACTGTAATCCCAGTCCTCTACCGGCTGGTCGATCGGGTTGTGTATAAACTCCAATGACTTGATTTAGCTTAGTGAGCTCATACAAAGTCTCTAAAGCAGGTACTGCGAAAGGAGATGTCCCCATAAAAACTACGCGTAGCATAATTTAAAATCCCTTTTCTTTGTTTGTGGGCTTTAGCAAAATGCCATCTTTTTCATCTTGGTCACGCTCCAATCTTTCTTTTTTTAATTTTCTTTTTATCATCTCTTTTTTTAGGGGACTTAGGCGATCAATAAAAAGTTTGCCATCTAAGTGATCAATTTCATGTTGAATTGCAATTGCAAGAAGTCCTTCTGCAGATAAAATTTTTTCTAGCCCATCTATGTTTTGATACTTAAGTTTTAATTTTTCTGCACGTTTAACTTCACATGAAAAACCAGGCACCGAAAGGCATCCTTCTTTAAACAATATAGAACCTTCTTTATAAATAATTTCAGGATTTAAAATAATTTGTGGATTTTTGTTTTTTAAAATAGATTTTTCTAGTACTTCGGCGTCTTCTGAGCCTTCTGCTGAGTCTTCTAAAGTATAATCCACGTCAATAACTACGATTCGTTTTAAAATACCGACCTGGTTTGCAGCCAAACCAACACCGGGTGCATGATACATGGTTTCTAGCATATCGTCTGCTAATTGAAAAAACGAACTATCAACATGTGCAATTGGTAAAGCCTTTTGTGTAAGCACGGTGTCTGGAAATTTATATACTTTTAACTTTGGCATGAGATTGTTCTCATGGCAGCTTTTCGGTGAGAGAGACTGCCATTGTTATGATAAAAAAAGTTTTTTTCTCACAAGAAGCACCAACGCTAAAGCAAGAAAAATCGCACTTGGCAGCCACGCTCCCACCCAAGGCAAAAGCGTGCCATTAGTTCCTAGAGATAGTCCTACTGAATAAAAAAGCCAATAAAAAAACGTAAAAATAAGACAAAGTCCAAAATCCCTTGCCACTCCCCCTCCACGTGTCCTGCTAATAGAGAAGGGAATACCTAAAATACACATCACAAAAGAAATAAAACATAGACTGATACGTGATTGAAATCTAACTTCATAAGTTTTAGTATCTGCTCCCGTATTTTTTACTTTTTTGATATAACGATAAAAGTCTTTTAATCTTAGACCATCAACTTCTTTCTCAATTTCCTGAAAATCTTTTGGTGTTTGTGAAATAAGAAGATCTTTTTCACTAAAAAACTGAGTTAACGGGAAAGGATTGTCCTTTTGAAATATAGTGATAGTGCCATTAATAAAACGCCAGCCTTTTTGCGAATAAAAAGCTTTTTGTGTATCAATTACTTCTACCAAACGAAATTGCCGATCAAAAGTATAAACCGACATTCCATAAATTGTATTTGTTTTAGAATCATAGCTTTTTAAATTATAGATAAAATTTTGGCTCCTGTACCAAATTTTATCTTGTTTAACGTCAAAGAAAAAATCCGTTTTCTTTTTCATGTCTCTCCAATAATAAGTAGTTCTTTTCTTATAAAAATAGGGCAACACTCTGTCTTGCAAAATAAGCCCCAAACAACAAATCATAATTACCAAGGTAAGAATCACCATACAAATTCGCATCAGTCCAATACCCAGCGAATAAAAAGCAATTAGTTCACTGGTTCGATTAAATGATGCAAGCGTAATTACAGTGGTCATAAGAATAGCTGGGGGGAGCATCTGGGCCATTATTTGTGGTAGTTTTAAGGTATTGTAAAACAATACCTGCAAAGAGGGGAATTCTCTCTCTAATAGCTCACCTAATATGCTTTGCACAAAAAAAATGGCCATTAAAAAAAGAAGCGCCAAAGACAGGTTTTTAAGAAAACTTAACGAAATGTATCGATCCAGCGTCTTCATTGTTATTTTTTATTTTACCTTTCTATACACATGAGAT
>JACQAU010000250.1 GCA_016194835.1 Deltaproteobacteria bacterium | reverse complement strand
CTGGATGCTTTGACTGTAAATTTTCCCTTTGAGTTTTCAGGTTTCTTTGCATCAAAACTAAAACTCCCGTCAAATTCCTTAAACTCTCCATGAACTTTACTTACAATATGTCTAACAATAAAGCCAACACGTGTGTGTGTGGGATCAATCGAGTAATCTGCGGCCAATAAAATTCCAGAATTAAAAACTAATAAAAAAATTATTTTCTTCATAGAATTTCTATTCTAACGCCAAAAGACTTAAAAATCAATGCTCGTTGTGAAATTGGTGTAAAGATTTATGTGTAAATTATTTAATGGTTCGCTCTCTTTCCCCAAAGATTTTCTAGAGCCTTATCTCTACCACAACGCGATCGATAAAATTTATAGCGTATTGGATTTTTTTTATAATAATCTTGGTGATACTCTTCAGCTGGATAAAAATCAGAAGCCGTCCGAATCTCAGTTACAATCGGTTTGCCCATGAGATGAACGTTTTTGTTGAGAAGCGCTCTTGCTTCTGTAGCGGTTTTTTTTTGACTTTCAGATTGATAAAAAATAATGCTTTTATACTGATCCCCTCGATCACAAAATTGGCCGCCTGCGTCTGTCGGGTCTACGTTTTTCCAATAAATTTCTAGTAGACGATCATAACTAATTACGCTTGGATCATAAGTAACTTGGATTGATTCAATGTGGCCGGTCACTCCACTTGAAACCTCATTATACGTAGGGCTAGCTTTCTTTCCGCCTGTATAACCAGAAACAACCCCCAAAACCCCTGGCTGCTTAGCAAAAGGAGACACCATGCACCAAAAACACCCACCAGCAAATGTAGCTTTTTCTTTAAGAGCCCCACCCTCTGAAAAAAGTTTAAGATATTTTTCATATCCCTCTTCTTTAAGTTTTTCTAATGGCACAAAGCGAAGGGATGCAGAGTTAATACAATATCGAAGACCTGTTGGAGCTGGACCGTCATTAAATACATGCCCCAAGTGGGAATGGACAGACTTAGAATGAACCTCTGTTCTAGTCCCAAAAAGAATATTACGATCGATTTTTTCAGCTATATTTTCTTTCGCGATGGGTCGAACAAAACTCGGCCACCCTGTCCCAGAGTCAAATTTATCTGTAGACGAAAAAAGGGGTTCTCCCGAAACAATGTCGACGTAAATGCCCGGTTCATGATTATTCCAATATGCATTTTTATAGGGTTTCTCTGTTCCTTCATTTTGTGTCACACTAAATTGTTCTGGTGTCAGTTGTTTTTTAAGTTCTTCAACAGAAGGTTTGTGTCGATTGGTCATATTAATCTCCTCCGCGTTTATAATTGAAGGCTTTGCTGTTGCCAAGAGAAGTGTCAATAAAATAGTTGTTTTTTTCAAAGTAAACCTGGTTATGGAGTGGCCGTGGGCGAAGGTGTTGGTGTTGGGCTAGGTGTTGGACTAGGAGTCGGAGCAGGGTTGTTGCCTAAGCTACAAGAAGCCAGTCTTTTTTCTATTTCTAACTCTGATAGCCCATCAAAAGTGTTTGAAATCGACACGACTGTATCATGAAATAAATCTACAATAACTTGACCTATCGTAAAAATGCTTACCTGATATCCAGCAGGTTCTATGACTTCTCCTGCTGGCTTGTCCGAGTTGCAATAAATACCAAGAGGATCAAAAAATCCAAGCACTTGGATAATGCGCTTTGGTCCTGAAGGCACTATAAGCGTAAGGGTGGTATTTGCCAAAGCAAATGTTTTAGTAGTCACACCAGGATAGGCACAAAAACGACCCTGATTGAGATCCAGATCTAAAATAGCGGTTACGTTTTCATCTGAATGTGTCGAGCCAATTCCAGCTCCCATCACATTGATGGCAAAGCACTGAAAATCAGCTGTCGAAATTCCTGCTGCACTCTTCAGTAGCGCTCTTTTTTGTGAAAAAGATTGAAAAACCAAGGTCACTTGTTTGTTAGGTGTTTTTTTTTGGAGAGAGCAAGTGCACAAAAACCAGGCTAGAAAGAGAAGACAAACTGTATTTTGTATTTTCATCTAAACCCCATTTTTAGATAAAATGGACGAATACACAATAGAATTCTTTTTAATTGTAAACTTGAAGTTTTTATTCCATTACTTTCCTCATGTAAGCTGCAAATTAACACTTAAATCGGGGGGGTTTTTTTCTGCTTATAAAGCATGCCCAAACTAAGCATCTAAAATTTTATTTATGGATATAATGAATCAACCACATCCACGAAAAGTACCCTTTGGCTGCACTGAGTAACAGTTGAATTTATATTTCTGGGCTGCACAGGGATCGAACCTGTGACCCGCTGATTAAGAATCAGCTGCTCTACCAACTGAGCTAGCAACCCATCTAAAAAATAAGTTTCCGTATTACAGATTTATCAATATATTATCCTTATGCTTTTTAAAATACCTTTTTTTACCTTGTCCCTTATTGTTCCTATCAACCTTTGTAACACTAGTGCCTCTGCAACTAGTTTCATAGACCAGCCCTTTCCTGAGCAAATACAAGAGTCTCCCATTGTCATTAG
>JACQAU010000256.1 GCA_016194835.1 Deltaproteobacteria bacterium | reverse complement strand
GTACCACCCTTCACAAATTACTCCAAAATCCAGTCCTACAATATCCCCTTCCTGCAAGTATCTGTTTGGATTGGGAATTCCATGCATAACTTCATCATTAATAGAAATACAAATGCTCCTGGGAAACCCCCTATACCCCTTAAAAGCAGGCAACACTCCAAACTCTTTACACATATTATCAGCATAATCATCAATACTGGCTGTAGAAATCCCAGGTTTTACGATTGACTTAATTTCATTTAAAATACTCGCAACCACCTGACTAGCCTGCAATATCAGAGCAAGTTCTTTTTCTGATTTTAAAGTTAACATTTATAATAATCTCAAGCTCCTAATGCCTGCACCAAAAACTTGAAAACTAGTTCAGACGGTAAAGCCGCATTGATAGTAACTAACTTGTTCTGACTCTTGTAATAATCTATCAAAGGAGACGTTTGCTCATGGTAAACCTTTAGCCGATTCTGAACAACTACAGCTTTATCATCATCTCTTTGTGCTAAAACAGAATTACACTTATCACAGATACCAGGTTTTTTTGGCTTATTTGTATTAATGTGATACATCGAATGGCACTTTAAACAAGTTCTCCTGCCAGAAAGACGACCAACCAACTCAGAATCATCAATTTGAAAAAGAACAGCACTACCCACGTTTTTTCCTACACCTGTTAGCATCACGTCAAGAGCTTCGGCTTGAGCCAAAGTCCTTGGAAAACCATCTAAAAAAAATCCCTTTTGACAATCTCTAGCCCCAATCCGTTCTCTAATTAACTCAATAACAACTTCATCGGGCACCAAGGCTCCCTTATCCATATAAATTTTTGCTTTTTTACCTAAAGAAGTCTCATGGCCAATAGCTGTACGCAGCATATCACCCGTAGAAAGCTGAGGTAAAAACGTCTTTTCAACTAGAAGCTTCGCCTGTGTTCCTTTGCCAGACCCTGGTGGACCAAAAAGTACTGTGATCATGTTTGCCATCCCTGAATTGTCATGAATATGCTGACCTTCCCTTAATTCGTGTATGTTTCATAAATCCTTCATAATTTCTAGAAAGTAAAAACGTTTCAATTTGTGCCGCTGTATCCATGGCTACACCAACTAAAATGAGAACACTTGTGCCACCAAAATAAAATGGAACCTTCATATTTTGTGTCAACAGTGTTGGTAATACACAAATAATTGAAATATAAGCCGCTCCACCTAAAGTAATCCTCGATAAAACATAATCAATATACTCAGCCGTAGGGGGACCCGGCCTAATACCAGGAATAAAACCTCCATATTTTTTCAAATTATCCGCTACATCATCAGTTTTAAAAGTAACTGCCGTATAGAAAAAACAAAAGAAAACAATTAACCCCACAAACATAATCTCATACAACATAGCACCTGGTTGAATTTGACTCGCTATTTGTTGCAAATACTTGTTTGGGAAAAAAGTAGCTATAGTAGCTGGAAACATAATTAACGAAGAAGCAAAAATAGGCGGAATCACACCTGAAGTATTTACCTTCAATGGTAAATGTGTGTTTTGACCCCCATAAACTTTTCTACCAACAATACGCTTGGCGTACTGTACAGGTATACGTCTTGCTCCCCTTTCTACAAAAATAATGCAAAAAAAAGTTATAAGAATAATTGCTAAAACAATAAGAATCTTAAAAAAGCTTAGCTCACCCGAACGATAAAGACTAAGTGTGCTGCCAATACCTTGCGGAATCCTAGCAGCAATACCAGCAAAAATAATGAGAGAAATCCCATTGCCAATACCACGTTCTGAAATTTGCTCTCCTAACCACATCAAAAAAACAGTTCCAGCTGTCAAAGTGCAAGTAGTCAGCAATCTAAATGCAAACCCTGGTTCAATCACTACAGGCGGTGAAGTATGCTCTAAACCGGAGGCAATGCCAAAACCCTGAACAAAACACAATAAAACCGTGCCATAACGAGTGTACTGAGTAATTTTTTTTCTGCCTTGTTCTCCCTCTTTTTGAAGCTCATGAAGATAAGGCCAAACCACTGTTAGAAGTTGAAAAATAATCGAACTACTAATATATGGCATAACCCCAAGTGCAAAAATACTAAATCGCTCTAGAGCACCACCACTGAAAAGGTTAAACCACCCAAATATAGTACCCGTCATGCGTGAAAAAACTTGCTGCAGTGCTACGGCATCTACTCCAGGCGTTGGAATATGCACTCCAACTCTGTAAACAGCTAAGATAAAAATTGAAAATAAAATACGTTTTCTTAATTCTTCTATTTTTACTAATCCAGTTATGCCAGACATTGTTTATGCTTTCTTCTTTTTTAAGGTTGAAATAATAATAATCTCTACTCTGCCCCCAGCTTTTTGAATTTTCTCTTTTGCTTGTGCACTTACACGGTGTGCCTTAACAACAAAAGCTTTTGTAAGCTCACCAGAGCCTAAAACAGCCAATTTTTCATAATTTCCATTAACTAGTTTTGCGCTTTGCACAGTCTGCAAATTTATTTCTTGATACTGTGCGGGATCTAAACTTGAAAGTAAGCCTACATTTACAATTGCGGTGTTTCGTCTAGTAAAATTTTTAAACCCTCTTTTAGGTATCCGCCTATAAAGTGGCATTTGTCCACCTTCAAAACCAATACGAGAATGTCCACCCGATCTTGCTAACTGCCCTTTATCTCCTTTTCCTGCAGTCTGTCCATGACCAGAACCAGTACCGCGGCCTAATCTTTTCTTTGCATGTGTAGCACCAGGCTGAGCTCTTATAGTATTTAACTGTAACATACATCTCTCCTTCTTTGGTCCTACTTAACCTCAGAAACAACATCTACTAAATGCAACACTTTCTTAATCATTCCTCTCACTGATGGAGTATTTTCTAAAGTACGCACTTGTTCCCGTCTTTTCAGACCTAAACCTCTTATCGTTGCTCTTTGTTTTGGAGGACAAGCAATGAGCCCTTTTTTTAAACGAATTGTAATTACTTTTTTAGTGTCTATCATAAATTTTGCCCTTCATAACTCACTGGCATAACTCACTAGCATATCTCACTGTAGCATCTCACTTAACGTTTTGCCTCTACCTTTAGCAATATCCTCAAAACTTCTTAGGTTCTTTAGACCATCCAAAGTTGCTTTTACAACATTGTGAGGATTATCTCGTCTTAATGATTTTGTTAGAATATTTTTGATTCCTGCTACTTCTAAAATAGCTCTAACCACTGAACTTGCAATAACACCAGTACCTTCTGGTGCTGGTTTCATCAAAACCAGACTTGCTCCGAAATGACCCATAATCTGATGCGGAATTGTATTTCCATCCAATGGGACTTTTATTAAATTCTTCTTGGCAAGTTTTTGTGCTTTTTTTATTGCCTCAGGAACTTCACTCGCTTTTCCTAATCCAAGACCAAGCTGGCCTTTCTTATCTCCAACCACTACAATGGCAGAAAAACTAAACCGTCTCCCGCCTTTTACTACCTTTGCACAACGGTTTATATGGATCACTCGATCCTCAAAATCCGTTTCTTCAGTTTTTGCTGCTTGATTAAAGCTTGCCATTTTTACACCATTCTCCTTAAAATTTCAGGCCACCTTCACGAGCTGCATCTGCTATAGCTTTGACTTGCCCATGATACAAATAACCACTGCGATCAAATACAACCTGTGTAATATTTTTAGCTAGCGCCCTCTTGGCAACTAGATCACCTAATATTTTTGCCCCTTCTATTGTACCACTAGCCTTGTTTCTTAAATCTTCTTCAAGTGTAGAAGCTGCTACTAACGTATGACC
>JACQAU010000287.1 GCA_016194835.1 Deltaproteobacteria bacterium | reverse complement strand
AATCAAACATAAAAGACGAAGTTGTGCAAAGTGCCTCTGATTATACGGATGAGGAAGAAACAGACGTTCAATGCCTTGTAGATCCAATAGCTCTAAAAGATTTGAAGAAAAAAGAAAAAGACTTGGTGCAGAAAGAAAAAGATCTGGTAGCGAAAGAAATAGAACTGGTGGCTGCTAAAAAAGCCTTTGAACAAGAATTTGTAAAAATTAAAACACTTCGAGATGAAATTACAAAATCACAAGTATTTAATAAACAAGGCAATGAAGAGAAAATTGCTAAATTAGTCGAAACTATTGAAACTATGAATCCAAAATCAGCCACAAAATTATTGCAAACTGTGGATGAATATTTAGCAGTAGTAGCCATGAATAAAATATCTACTCAGAAATTAGCAAAGATTTTAAACATTATGGAACCCGAGTATTCTTCTAAACTTACAGAGCATATGATGGGAATCATAAAAGCTCGTGTACAAGCACAGAAAGGAGGTGAAGAAAATCATGGAAATACTCCAACTGGCAGCAACGCCCCAGGCGAAACTACAGAAAATCAACCAAAAACAGAACTCAAAAAAATCTAGCGCAGAAAACACTAATACTGATACTTTTGAGTTAGCTTTGTCTGGATCTCAGATTTTGCCGCAGAGTAATAACCAAATATTAAAAACAGGAGAAGAGCCTCAAAGCCAAACAGCAGAACTTGATCCCGCTTTACATAAAGTAGAACTAGCATTATATAAAAATCCAAACTTAATGGGTCTAAAACCATGGAGTAAAGAATGGGTATTCGAAGGAAATGAAGAATATAACCCAGAACTGAAACCACTTTTTAATTCAAAACCAAATATTTTAGAACAGATAAAACAAGTACCAGCACAAGTAAATGGCGACAAATCAATAAACTTAATACCTTCAGAACAAAATGACAGACTACCAACTACACAATTAGAAGGCATGGGTCTTGAAGATGCAGTTCAAATATTGTCTTATTTAAATAAAAATTTAGAAAATATTAAAACACAAAGAACACATACTATTTCTGATAAACCAGATATGGAAGATATATCTAGGCTTGTAAATACTGAAGATATTGAAAAAATTAGCAATTATCCAACTCAAATGACGTCTCAAATGCCAACGCATGTGGCAACTCAGCCAGGCCCACAAATGCCAGCTCAAATTGCAACTCAAATAGCAATGCAACCTCAAGTAGCTCCACAAATTACACCATTAACTGGAGAAGAATTTGTAAATACCATAAATGCTACAAAAAACACTCCCATAATAAGAACCCCTATGCTAAATTTGATTTCAAAAGCTAATAATAAGATCGATCCTGCTATTTCAGATGCCCATGACTCACAAGAAAACGAAATATTAGTAACGCGGGAGATATCTCAATCTCCATTAGATAATCAAATTCATAATCCAAAAACTTTAAAAAATCTAAAAGGTTTTCAGAACTTTCAAGATGGACAAATTAACTTAATATCACCAAACGAACAGCAAGGTGAAAATGCAGTGAAAATACTCCCAAAAGAAATTAACGGGCATGTCGTACCTGGAGCAATGGCTAAAGAGCGACTAACCAGAGAAAGTCTTTTGGGCATGAGCCAGGAAATAAAAAGACTGAGCACTAACGGCGGTGGAGAGATTTCTATACGATTAAAACCAGATCATTTGGGAGAACTACATTTACAAGTTGGAACTTTTGGCCGCAATGTACATCTTAAAGTAAAGGCTTCGAATGAAGAAGCAAGAAAAATTTTAGAAGAAAGTATCGAGCATCTAAAAGAAAGTCTCAAAGAACATGAGCTCAACTTAGCAAGAGTTGATTTTGGTGTTACACAACATAATAGTGTTCCTGCGAAAGAAGTTAGAGATGATTTCAATTCTACCTTAAGTTACGCGTGGCATACGAATTCAGATAATTCATTAGAAGACACTTTAGATGGCAAAAGACACAACTATAGTGATGACTATAGTGAAAATGAAATGGTAGGCATTTTGCCTGTAAATAAGAAAAATTATTCAAGCAATCAAAGAACACAAAATACAGGAACTCACAGAATTGACGTAAGAGCATGAGGTATTATTAATGTTAACTGGAATTAAAACAAATATTGTAGATCAAAATATATCACCCGATGTCGCTTCATTTCAGAAAGATGAAAAAACCCCATCTACTGATCCAAAATATGGAGAAGTGTGGAAAAAAATTCAAGAACAATACGGAGCTAAGCCAGAAAAACCAAGAGAGATAAAGAAAACTTTAGGTAAAGATGATTTCTTGCGTATCATGGTTACTCAAATGAAAAATCAAGATCCAACACAGCCATTTAAAGCCGAGCAATTTGCAAGTGAGTTGGCACAGTATGCTTCTGTTGAACAACTCCAGAATATTAATAAATCCATTGGAACCATGGCAAAAGAATCTCAACCATTTGAACGCTTGGCAATGACTCAGCTTATCGGAAAAACCATTACTACTTCAGTAAAGGAACAAGGAAAAGTCAAAATTATTGGAGTGAGTTTTGAAGGTGGAGAACCAATGTTTTTAGTGGGTAACTTGCAGAAACCAGAGAAAATTGCCTTAAAAGATATTGTAAAAATTGAAGCTACTACTGATGATGACCCAAAAAATATCCAAAATCAGCTCAAAACTCCCCAAACCGAAACTGCAACTGATACCGCAACCGAAACTGAAACAGGACCCGCCCCCCAACCTAATGTCTTTACCTTTAAAAGAGGCGAAGGTTCAAAAAATATAGATAAAATTAGCCCAGAACAAAAGCAAGCAATAGAAAATTTTGCAAAAATCCAAAAACAAGCTCATCTTATGAAAACAGAAGACCGCGGTGGCTTTCCAAATGGCTTACAAGATTATGAACAAGAAGGAGGGCATAAACAATGAGAACAGAAGTTCTTTATCCAAATGTGACTTCAATTCCTGGGGGTTCGCAAATCTCACCTCCTAATGAACAGATTAATAATAAACAAGGAAATGAATTTCATAAAATTTTCGAAAAAACTTTGGATCACACTACCGGTGATTCGATTGATTTAAATCAAATTAAATCACCTTTAAAATTTTCTGCTCATGCATATCAACGAATCATGGATAGACACATCCAGCTAGATTCTCCACTTATGACTAAAATTAATGAGGCAGTAGACAAGGCTTTACAAAAAGGATTAGAAGATACTTTGGTTTTAACGAATGATGCAGCTTTTATTGTAAATACAAAAAATAGAACAGTTGTAACCGCGCTGGATCGCAATTCACTCAGTGGCAATGTGTTTACAAATATTGATGGAGCTGTCATCGTATAAAAGGTTTTTGGGCTGGCCCCATTTTGGGAAGCCCTTTTTAGGTTTGTTCTGAATGACTGAAGAACAAACCGCTATGAAAAAAACATAGACGCACAAGGAGGGCGTCCATTATGGGTATATTATCAAGCATGTATACAGGCATCACAGGGCTTCAGGCTCAAGGTGAGGCTTTATCGATCTACGGTGATAATATTGCAAACGCAAACACTGTAGGTTTTAAGACTAGTCGTCCAGAATTTGCTGATGTGATTGCAAAATCACTAAAGGGACTTTTGGGTGGCAATCAAATTGGTCGTGGAACTAGACTTGCTGCTGTAACTCCAATATTTTCTCAAGGATCTATCGTACAAACTGAATCTGCTACAGATTTGGCTATTACAGGTGATGGATTCTTTTGTTTAAAGGGAGTGGATGGCACAAGTTTTACAAGAAATGGTTCCATGCATTTTGATAAAGAAGGAAGACTGATCAATGCTGATGGATACAGAGTGCAGGGATTTAGGACTGATGAAGACGGAAAAGTGACATCAAAGTTGGGTGATATTTCAGTCGATCGCACTGTGATTGATGCAAAGAGAACTCATAAGGTAGATCTCTTTATGAACCTTGATTTGAGAGCTGATCAGGCCCTACAGTTTAATGCCGAAAATCCAGAAATGACCTCACACTATGCCACAGGAGTGACTGTGTATGATAGTGCAGGCACTGCTCATGTTGTGACTTTGTTTTTTAATAAAGTTGATAATGGCAAGTGGGTTTGGCGAGCTATGGCTAAAGGCGAAGACGTAGTAGATGGTAAAAAAGATACTTTAGTCGAACAAGCCAATGGTACACTCACTTTTGATACCGATGGTAAACTGATGGAACAAACTGTGGATAAATCTGAATTTAATTTCAGCAAAGGTGCACTCCCAAATCAAAATATTACTTTCCATTTTGGAGATGACAAATCAAAAGGTGGAACTGGTATTCAGGTCACACAGTATGGAACCGGCTCAGAAATCTACAAAGCCTTGCAGGATGGTTATACTGCTGGCACTTTGGCAGGACTGAGTTTTAGTGATGACGGAATGTTGACTGCTATTTATACCAATGGTCAAAATATTAATTTGGCGCAAGCGGCAATTGGTAAGTTTGAAAATCCAGAAGGATTGTTTAAAGTTGGTCAAAATCGTTATCGTGAAAGTCGTTTGTCGGGTCAGCCAACTTTAGGTGCTCCACAAACAGGTGGTCGAGGAAGTATTTCGTCAAAGACTATTGAATCTTCGACAACTGATATTGCCAATGAGTTTATTAATCTCATTACAGCACAGAGAAACTTTCAGGCCAACAGCCGTGTCATTAGCGTGGCAGACGATATGATGCATGAGGTGTTAAACATTAAGAGACAGTAAAAGTGACAGAACTTTGACTGTTGCTTTTTAAAATAGTGATTAAAAGAGCTTGTTCCCTTGCTCAAAACATTGCAAAATAATAATAGGGGCACGAAGTTATAAGCCCTGAACTTTGAGCAAGGGAGGCTTTTTTACATTATGGCTGCTGAAGAAAAAGAAGAAGCACAACCAACGACTTCTGCGGCTGGCTTAGCGTCTGCTAGCTCTAATAAGTTGCAAATGATCTTAATCATTGCTAACACAGTGGCAACTTTGGGCATGGCATTTATACTCGTTATTTCTCACATTAAAAATAAAAACACTCAAAGTGTTACTGATATAGCAGTCGAATCCCATAGCGAGGGTGAAGCAGGTAAGGCATCCGAAGGCGGTGGGCATGGCGAAGGTGCCGCTCATGGCGAAGGTGAAAAAAGTAGTGATAAAAAAGGCATTGAATTCGGGAAAATGGTCACGCTGGAGCAGTTCACTATTAATTTGGCAACTGTAGGTACTGTTAACCCAAAATTTGCAAGAGTCAATATTTCTGTAGAAGTTCCAGGAGAAGATATTGAAAACGAACTCAATCAAAAAATGCCACAGGTGAGAAATGCAGTGATTGATTTGTTTAATAGTAAGAAACCTGCAGATTTGGCTACTTCAGAGGGAAGAGATTATTTAAAAGAAGAAATCAAAAAGGCACTCAATGATTTTTTGGTAACCGGTAAAGTGAAAGGAGTTTACTTTACTAATTTTGCAGTCAGTGGATGAGATGTATTTATTCATTGAAAAAAATTGCTAGGATGGCAAGTTTATGAATCAAGTTCTTACACAATCAGAAGTAGATGCGCTGCTTAATGCAGTAACCGATGGTAATTTAGATGTAGGCGCACAAGGTGCGGGGCCAGCCGAAGGTTCTCCATGGGGCACGCTCACTGCGGTTCCAGAATCTGAAATTACACCTTACGATCTTACAAACCAAGATCGCGTGATTCGCGGTCGAATGCCGACACTAGATATTATTTATGAAAGATTTATTAGACTTTATCGAATGTCTTTATCTAATTCTCTAAGAAAAATTGCTTCAATCAGTATTATTTCTACAGATTTATTAAAATTTGGTGAATTTGTTAATACTTTGCCAATACCAAGCTGCATGTGCATTATGCGTTTTGATGCTCTTCGTGGTCCTGCACTTTTAGTATTTGAATCAAAACTCACATATGCCCTAGTGGATAGTTATTTTGGTGGGACCGATAGACCATATACTAAAATTGAAGGCAAAGAATTTACACGAATCGAAGTTTCAATCATGAAAAAGGTTATGGATTTGGCTATTAAGGATTTAGAAGAAGCATGGGCACCGATTCATAAAACTGATATTTCTTTTATACGAACAGAAGTAAATCCTCAATTTGTTGGTGTGGTACCACCTTCTGAAGTGATTATTTCAACAACCTTCGAGGTGGAGCTTGAAAATGCAACAGGTACCGTGGTTTTAGTGATTCCGTATTCTACAATCGAACCTATTAAAAACAAACTCAACGCTAAATTTAAATGTCTTTTAGGAACATCTCGTGGAAATCGAGCTGTTCAAATTACCAGAATAGCAGAGGAGGAATAACGTATGGCAGATCCTGAAGTTGCACAAGCAGCACCAAATTTAACAAATATAGGGGAGGCACTTGGAGCAGCGGCGGCACAAGCGCCGGCTTCGACCACGGCTGCCCCGCCAAAAGTAACAAATGTTCCCTTTCATTCATTGGATTTTATTTTAGATATTCCACTGAAGGTTACTGTAGAGCTTGGGAGATCCAAAATGGCAGTTCGAGATGTTTTACAACTTGCTCAAGGAGCAGTTATAGAGCTCTCAAAGTTTGCCGGCGAACCGTTAGAAGTACTTGTAAATGACAAATTAATTGCAAGAGGTGAAGTTGTTGTTGTTAACGAAAAATTTGGGATTCGTTTGACAGATATTCTGTCTCCAGTGGAACGGATAGAACAATTGAAATAATATAATCTAAACGGGGGTGTAGAGCATGCGACTAAAAATATTTTTTACTGTCTTGGTTGTTTCTGTTGCATTTCCGACCTCTGTTTTAGCAATCACAAACCTGGTGCAAATAGAAATCAGGGATGGAAATCATGTGAATTTACACTTTGATAAAATAATCTCCAAAAAACAAGCACAAGTGGAGTTTTTTAAAGATATTATTCAAGTGACTTTAACGCAAGTGTCTGTATATCCTGCAAAAATTATTCGTATCCCAGGAAAAGAACTGGTCAAAGTGTTTTCGTATCAATATACGCCAGAGCAAGTGCGTTGCAGATTTACAGTAAAAGGTTTGGCAGAAAAATTGCAAAACAGGTTTCAAATAAAGCTAAATGGAAAAATTTTGAATCTTGAACTTAAGGATATGAAAAAAGATACTGTAGCTAGCGTGTCTTCTGCAAGCGAGCAAGTGATGTCTAAGCCGGTTCAGCCATCTCAGGCAATTCAACCAACTCAACTAGATGACAAAGTGGCTTTAGAAGAAAAATTACTCATTGCAAATGTGCTTAAAAAGGTAACACAAGAAAAACATGAAGCTATACAACAAAAACCACTACGCCAAGTCGCTTCAAAAAACATCGTATCTCCATATAAAGTTTTTGCAATACTACTAGGCATGGTGCTCATGTTTGGATGTGTTGTATTGTTGCTGCAAAGATTATTTAAAAAAATCAATCGACAAAAAGATACTGTGGGGTCTCCATTTCGCCAGTTGATTAAAAAAATAGCTTCCCCACTTGGGTTTGGGAATAATGAAAAATGGATCGAAGTTGTGGCAAATCATTATTTAGGCCCAAAGAAAAGTATTTTGGTAGTTAGAATTGCCGGTAAACTTTTGGTTTTGGGCGTTTCGCAAGAATCCATACAACTTATTTCTCAGTTAAATGATATGGAATATAATGAGCAAGTGTTGCAAGAAAGTGAACCCAAAATGGGCCTTGGTGCACAATCAGCAGACACGCCCATGTTTTTTGATCTTCTAGGGAAAGAAACAACTAAACCAAGTATTCGATCAGCAATCAGAAGTAAAGTCGAAGGATTGAAACCATTATGAGGTGGTTGAAAGCTATAACTTGTTTGTTTTTAGTTATAATTATTTTTTCCTCGCTTTGTTTTGCAGAAGCTAAGGTGGGTGGCGCATATACTCCAGGAACTTCTGGTTTAACTTTACCGTCTCTCAGTTTGTCTTTTCAAAATACAACAAAACCTGCTGACATTGTATCAGTTTTAAGAATTGTTATTTTGCTCACTGTTTTATCATTGGCACCTGCGATTTTGATAATGATGACATCTTTTACAAGAATTGTAGTGGTTCTTAGCTTTCTAAGACAAGCGCTAGGGACACAACAAATGCCGCCTAATCAGGTTATTGTTGGATTATCACTTTTTTTGTCTCTTTTTATCATGGCTCCTACCTGGAAAGCTATCAATGCTACGGCAGTTGAGCCGTATTTAAATGAAAAGATTGATCAAAAATTAGCGTTTCAAAATGCCGAAACTCCATTGCGTGAATTTATGCTAAAACAAACAAGAGAAAAAGATTTAGAACTTTTTCTGTCGCTTTCTAAAGAAGAAAAGCCACAAACATCACATGATGTTTCAACTTATGTTTTAATTCCATCTTTTGTAATTAGCGAGCTAAAGACTGCATTTCAAATTGGATTTATGCTTTATTTGCCGTTTCTAGTTTTAGATATGGTGGTGGCAAGTGTTCTTATGGCAATGGGAATGATGATGCTACCTCCAGTTCTAATTTCATTACCTTTTAAACTACTTTTATTTGTTTTAGTTGACGGGTGGGAACTCATAGTAGGCAGCTTGGTAAAAAGTTTTAGCTAATTATTTTGGAGACGAACATGAATGAAGAAATGATTATTTCAATTGGATGGGAGGCTATTAAAACAACAATGTATTTAGCTGGTCCAATGCTTATCGCAGCAATGAGTATTGGTATTCTGGTTAGTGTATTACAAGCAATTACTCAAATCAATGAAGCAACACTTACGTTTATCCCAAAAATTATAGCTGTGGTTGTAGTGTTGGTTATTATGGCTCCGTGGATGCTAGAAATTATTCAAAATTACGCAATTGATCTAATAGGAAATGCAGGAGAGTGGGTTAAACAATGAGCTTGATTTCGTGGTCTCAAGAAGATCTGTTGACTTTTTTTGCAGTTCTTGTGCGATTCAGTGTTCTTGTTTCTGTTATGCCGATTGTTGGAGATTATTTTGTTCCTCAACTAATGAAAATTTTTTTAGCATTGGCTATTTCTATGGCTTTGTTTCCGTCTCTAATAAGTACTGGGTATGTGAGGCCTGGTGAAGCCCTAGTGTGGGGATATTCAGGATTTGGTATTATCAGCACCATTTTTTTAGAAGCTTTGTTTGGTTTTGTATTGGGTTTTGTTGCAAAACTTTCGTTTGATACGATTCAGTTTGGTTCAAATCTCATAGGTAATTTTATGGGATTTGCCACGGCAAATTATTATGACCCACATCAAGAATCACAAACACAAGTAGTAGCAGAATTTCATATGGCATTGGCTATTTTGATATTTTTAGCACTTGATGGACATCACTTTATGCTTAGGTCTGTTCTAAATAGCTATCAAATTGTTGGTTTAGGAAAAGCAGGAATTACTGGAGCTCTAGGACAAAAACTTATTGAACAAACCACACAAGTTATTTCATTTGGAGTTCAGTTAGCTGCGCCAATGGCTATTTCTCTGTTTGCGGTTAATATAGTTTTTGGCGTTCTTGCTAAATCCATGCCACAACTAAATATTTTAGTTCTTTCATTTTCAGTAAGTATTTTAGTTGGATTTTTAGTTTTGCTTTTAGGTATCACAGATTTTCAGGTTGCTGCTGGTAATATTTTAGAAAGAATGAATGACTCTTTGCAGGAAGCTATGATGGCAATGAAGTACTAAAAATAGGAGAAAAAAAGTTTGGCGGATAATCAGGATAGACCCAGAGAAGACCTCACTGAAGAAGCCTCCCCTTACCGCATCGAAGAGTTTCGTAGACGCGGTATTGTGTCTCAAAGTCGAGAAATAAGCGGTCTTTTTGTGTTAGCTGCTTCAGCCTTTACTTTGTTGCTTTATGCGCCTGAAATGGGCATACGTATTTCTGAGTTCATGCGCGAAGTGTTTCAATTAGATTTAAGCGTTAAACTAGATATGAATGGTGGTCAGCTTTTTCATCAAATATTATATAAAGCTTTGAGTGTAATAATTGCAGTTATATTTCCCATTTGTCTAATAGGGTTTATTTTGGGAGTTCTTGGCAGTTTTGTCCAAACTGGAGGTATTTTTTCACTAGATCCGTTAACACCTGATCTTGAACGCATAGATCCCATAAAAGGTTTGCAAAAATTTTTTTCTATAAAACATCTTTTAGATGGTGTTCGATTGGTTTTCAAAATGGTTACACTTATACTGGTCTCATATTTAATAATAAAGACAAAAATTTTAGAAACGTCATTTTCTGTTTTTATAGGTCCAAAAGCTGTTTTTTCTTATTTTGGAGAATTTGGAAAAATTTTATTGTTTTCGTTAACTGGAGTGCTTTTGATTTTCGCGTCAATTGATTTTGGTTTACAAAAATGGGAGTTCTTAAAGAACTTGCGTTTAACAAAGCAAGAAGCAAAACAAGAATTAAAAGAACGAGAAGGTGATCCACAAATCAAAGCTCGTATACGATCTGTACAAAAAGAGCTTGCCCGCAGACGAATGATGCAAGCAGTAAAAAAAGCGGATGTCGTTGTTACAAACCCGACTCATATTGCCGTAGCTCTAGCGTATGACAAGAACAATATGAAAGCACCAAAAGTAGTAGCTAAGGGAGCTGAATTTTTAGCTGAGAAAATCAAAAAAATCGCGCTCGAAGCTAGGGTACCTTTGGTAGAGAACGTTGTATTAGCAAGAACATTGTATAAAGCAGTAAAAGTTGGGCAAACTGTGCCAAGGGTGCTTTATCAGGCAGTTGCTGAAATTTTAGCATATGTATATCGCTTGAAAAACAGGAGGTTATAAGGGGCATGAAGTTATTTTTAGAAAAAATTTCTAAAAATTCATTTAACTTCTGTTTATACAAAAAGAGCATTGGATTTTAGTATTTTTCCATCTCTACTGTTGATTACCACATTATTTCGTTTAGCCTTAAACGTAGCCACAACGCGTGTTATTCTTCTGCATGGAGTCGAAGATGGTTCGGCGGCTGCTGGTGAAGTGATCCGTGCTTTTGGTGAATTTGTTGTGGGCGGTAATTATGCTGTTGGTATTGTGATTTTTATTATCTTAGTAATCATTAATTTTATAGTAATCACAAAAGGTGCTGGCAGAGTAGCTGAAGTTGCCGCACGGTTTACCTTAGATGCAATGCCTGGAAAGCAAATGGCAATAGATGCCGATCTAAATACTGGACTTATTAATGAGGACGAAGCACGAAAAAGACGTGCTGAAATTGCTAGAGAAGCTGATTTTTACGGAGCTATGGATGGTGCTTCGAAATTTGTAAGGGGAGATGCGATAGCAGGTATTCTGATTGTACTAGTAAATATTATTGGTGGAATTATTATTGGTACTATACAAAAAGGTTTAAATATTAATGATGCTGCTCAGATTTTTACTTTACTTACTATTGGTGATGGCCTAGTCACTCAAATTCCAGCTCTGATTGTGTCTACTTCTGCAGGTATTATTGTTACCCGTACAGCAAGTGCAACTAGTTATAGTGATGAGTTTTCAAAGCAAATTTTTATGCAACCTAAGGCGCTAGCAGTAGCATCGGCAGTGATGTTTTTTATGGGATTGGTGCCTGGTCTTCCGCATATATCATTTTTTATATTAGCGGCGATTTTGGGTTGGATTTCTTATAACACTTTTATAAAAATGAAAGCCCAGGAAACAGTAGTTAAAATTAAAGAACATCAGGAAAAACAAAAACCTTCATCAGAAAAATTAGAAAATTTATTAACAGTCGATATTCTGGAGTTAGAAGTGGGATATGGTTTAATTAAAATTGTAGATGCTGAACAAAATGGCGATTTGTTAGAGCGTATCACTAATATTCGAAAACAATTTGCTTTGGATTTTGGTGTTATAGTTCCTGTTCTAAGAATTAGGGATAACTTAGAATTAAAACCAGGAGATTATCAAATATTATTCAAAGGTGTGCAAGTTGGGTCCGGTTCGCTTATGGTTGGACATATGCTAGCGATGGACCCTGGCAATGTAACAGATAAAATCACTGGCGTTTCTGCAAAAGAACCAGTTTTTGGTTTAGACGCAC
>JACQAU010000286.1 GCA_016194835.1 Deltaproteobacteria bacterium | reverse complement strand
GACTAGCGTGGAGCTCAAAAAAATTTGGAATAAAAGCATTTATAGTTATGCCCAAACATGCCCCTTTAGTTAAAATTCAAAACACACAAGCACTTGACGCTGAGGTTATTTTAGAAGGAGATACTTTAGATGATGCCCTAGAAATCGCAAAAAGAATCTCTAAAAAAACTGGTAAACTTTTTGTACATGGCTTTGAAGATGAATGTATTATTGCCGGCAATGGCACCATAGGGCTTGAAATCTTAAAACAACTACCTGAGGTTGACACTATTGTTTGCTCAATTGGTGGCGGTGGACTTATGTCTGGCATAGCAATTGCCTTAAAAGAACTCAAACCAAAAACACAACTCATAGGTTGTCAAGCTACTGGCGCTGCTTCTATGATCGAGTCATTTAAAAGTGAACATGCTATTTCTCTGGGTCGTGTCGAAACATTTGCAGACGGCATTGCCATTAAAAAAACAAGTGAGGCTATAAGAAAAATTTTGCAACCAAGACTAAGTCAGCTTTTACATTCAGATGATGAAGCAATCGCGGGGGCAGTTTTAACATTAGCAGAAAAGGCAAAAATTGTTACAGAGGGAGCTGGAGCTTTACCGTTAGCGGTGCTAGAACAAATCCAAAGGAAAATCAAAAATAAAAATGTTGTCCTTATTGTTAGTGGTGGGAACTTAGATGTTAACGTACTCTCACGCATTATTGACAGGGGCCTAACAAGAGCTGGTCGTAGGCTAAGATTAAATGTTCTGATTTCCGATCGGCCTGGTGCATTGGCCAATTTAACAGCATTTATAGCCAAAATGGGCGTAAACATTCTGCAAACCATCCATGATCGCAATGAACCATACACTCATATTGATCAAACAGAAGTTGCGCTTACGTTAGAAACTCGTGGTCCTGAACATACAAAAAAAGTGATCTCTTGTTTGCACGAACATGTCTATAGACTCGAAGTAGTAGGAAGTGATTAGAATATCTGAATTATTTTTTAAAAATTACAGTAACCGTAATAGGGCCACCTTGGTTGTTGGTGGGCGGCTTGCCAAAACCAGATCCGGCATTAGAAACACCAGGGATAATGCCTACAGTTGTAATAGCGCCCATGTCTTTTGGTATGGCAAAATCAGTTGCGAGTGCCGCAAAGGTATGAGCACCACCGTCGGTGTTCTTGCCAATATTATCATCAATAGCAATGGCGTTTGTAAATGTTTTATCTGGTAGTGTAGCCGCTGCTTTTATATCTTTTACTTCTGCTACTGTAAGTTTAGTGACTTCGACTTTTGTTTCAGCCGCTGGTCCCCGTTCTTTGCCAAGATCAAATTTTTCTGGAAGTTTTGCAATAGCAACTAGTTTGTTTCCTGCTTCGAGCTTAACAGTCTCTGTTTTGACAGCAGAATTAGGAGTTGCAGCTTTTTTTTCTGTTGTAACATCAAGCTTTCCAGTAATAACTGTGATTTCTGTTTTACCTGCCGTTGCTTTTGGCGTTTCTTTTGCTCCTATCTTTTTTTCTCCTTCTTTGACAACTGGTAAAGTGTCAAGGTCAGAAGTAACAACAAATTCTGTACCGCGAACCCCCATGGTGGCAGCCTTAGTTCGAATAGTAAATTTGCCCTTAGGACCAACTGGAGAATTTACTGAAGCCCTTATTTTTCCATAACTCATTTCCATATCAACTTGTCGATCAGATGTTTGATTGAGTTTGTATTCATTGACTTTAAATAAAGTAGATGGACCTAAATCTAAAACGCTTTTATCAGTCATGAGCAACTTGACAGCACTTGTGCTTGAAGTATTAATCACTGAACCTTTTGTGACAGAATCACCAGATTTTAAGAAACTCATTTTGCTAGTTTTTCCGTCTTCACTGCGAACTAATACACGACCGGCAACGCTTACAGCTTTTCCCGAATCATCTGCACAAACAAAACAAGAGCAAAAAGACAAAACCACAACGCCTAGTGTTATTATAAGCCTCTTATACACACAAAAATGTTACCGATATTTCACTAATGCTGTCAATAAAATCTTACAGTTTCGAGTTGATTTAGTTTTAAGAACGATATTAGATGAAAAAAAGGGGAAATTTTGTGAAGTATATAAAAACTTGTATTTTGTGCTTTATTTTTCTGTGTATTTTGAACTTTCAAATCCATGCCGAGGTGCCAACACAATTTGAAGCTGAATATTCTGAAGCTGTTTTAGCTTATAATGCCAAGGATTTCAAAAAATCACTTCAGATTTTAGAAGCGTTAGAACAAAAAGCTCCTGAAATAACCGAAGTATTAGAGCTCCAAGCTCTTTCGAGTAAAGCACTTCAAGACGATAAGCAAGTCGAAGCTACTTATGCCAAAATAATTAAGCTAAAAACTAAACAAAATAGACCCGAAAAAGAATTTGCACCATATCATTTTGAGTTGGGGCTTATACGCCATAAAGAACATAAACAAGAACTTGCCGCAAAGCATTTTAGATTTGCCTTAAAAAACGGTTTTAATGAAGCAGTTTGTCATTTGTATTTAGGGATGTATTCCTTTCAGTCTGGAGCATGGGCAAATTCTGAACACCATTTTGACGGAATTATTTCTTCTGG
>JACQAU010000285.1 GCA_016194835.1 Deltaproteobacteria bacterium | reverse complement strand
CTGCAGCGATAGAGCTGGTTTTTCCTTCTCTGGCTTTTTTTTCTTTGAGTGCTTCAGCAATTGCTAAGGCGTCTTCTTGTTTTTTAGGTAAAATTATAAGAGGTGATATGTAACGTTGAAAAATTTCGTCAACGTGTTTCCATAAAAAAGCTGATCCAGATTCGAGACTTTTTTTATTTCTAAGTTTTGTAAGATCTGTTTCAATGATTGAAGTCTGATAATGCAGTACAAATTGTGTTGCAGATAGTAATGTAATTATAAAAGTAATTGCCCAAAGTTCAGATGGGAAACGATTGATCAAATTTGCCAATGTTCTAGAAAAGAAATGTTTTTTCCATAATGGTCGGAACAAAAAAAACTTAAGATAAGAAAAAAATGATAAAACATTTAATGACGGAAATTTTTTCTCTCCCATAGGAAACCATTTGTCAAAATATACTAAACATGAAGGCAAAATACTAAATGCTGAAATCCAACAAAAGACCATTCCCATCAGTCCAATATGCCCAAATTGTTGAAATCCTCTAAAGCCTGTAAGAACTAAAGATCCATATGCTAATCCTGCAGCTAAAGCAGCGGTCCAAGTTGCTGTAGAAGTATGGGTCATAGCTATATTGGTCGCTCTGATAATGTTTTTACCTTTTCTGCGTTCTTCTAAATATCGGGCTAAATAAATAATTCCGAAATTAATGCCGTTGCCAATAATAATGCTTCCCATGAAAGCAGAGTTTGCATTTAGATAACCCACCCAAAAATAAGAAACGCCAAATGTTACACATACACCCATAAAAAGGCTTAATAAAAGTGCTATTGTTGCAAGAATATTTTTAAAAAAAATAAAAAGCGCTAGAGTTACTAATAATATTACAATGATTGTAGAAACGCTAAGATCTTTGAGCAAGGCGGCTTGCTCTTCGATTAGGTTTTGTACTCCTCCTGTATATTTGATTTCAATATCTGGGGCGTAGGACTTTGGATTGAGTTCATTAATAATGTCTACGACGTAGTTTTTTAAGCGTTGTATGCTCAAATATCCAGATACTTTGCCTGGGGCATAAACTAAAACTACACGTTTTTTTTCATCTGGCGTTGCATAGTAGCCATCCGGGAAACGACTAAAAGCAGAAACTTTTTTATCATATTTTTTGCGCATTCCTCTGAAATCCAGATATGGCTCAGGCAATTCATCTTCTGTAAAAATATTTAAAGGATTGTATAGGGATCGTTCATATTCGATTCTATTTTTGATGTAGTCTTTTATTTTTACAAGATCATCCAATTCCATGTAAAGAGGTCTTCGCTTTTTTGGAGCTTTTTTCAGTCTTTCGCCTAAGTCAGTAGCAAATTTTTTACTTGCTGTTGTGTTATTTGAAAATATTAAGACTGCCAGGTTTTCGACTGATTCTAAGCGTGTAGTGACTTCGTCTAGGTCTAAGATACTGCGAACAGTAGTGGGCAGTAGTTCTTCGATGTCAGTTCTGAGATTTTTATAAAGCTGGACAGAATAGTATGCTCCCGTTGCTGTAAGTAAAAAGCCTACAAACAAAATAAGACCTGCGTGACGTAGGATAAGTTTAGAAAAAAAGTTCACCCAATTTGCTATATAGCATGTTTTTAGTTGTCTTTTTAAGTATTTTGTTTTTAAATGGCTTCTACTAGCTTGAGTTGGCATTATGACTAATATACACAGATGGATTAATATTTTAGGTGAGTTTACAACTTTTATTGGCGAAGCCTTATTAGCTTGCTCAAGGTTATGGCGTCGTAGGGATTTGTTTTTGCGACAATGTGAGTTTATTGGTGTTTCTTCGACTGGAGTTATTGTTGTTTCTGCCGCCTTCTTAGGTGGAGTTTTGGGGTATCAACTTTATGTTACTTTCCATTATTTTGGATTAGAGGCATTCATGGGAGGCAGTGTAGGCGTTACACTATTTAGAGAGCTAGCTCCTGTGATGGCTGCAATTATGGTTACTGGTCGGGCTGGGGCCGCTATGGCTGCTGAAATTGCAAGTATGCGTATTTCTGAACAGATTGACGCTTTAGAAATTATGGCTGTAGATCCAATGGAGTACCTAATTACGCCTAGAGTTATTGCCGGGCTTGTTATGCTTCCTCTTCTTTCTATTTTGTTTGGTGTAGTGGGTACTTTGTCTGCTAATGGGATCGCATGTGGTGTGATGGGACTTGACTCAACTGTTTTTTGGGATCAATTTGCAAAATTCGTAGATGCAATTGATATTATACAT
>JACQAU010000269.1 GCA_016194835.1 Deltaproteobacteria bacterium | reverse complement strand
CAGTAGGCCCGATGGCATTCCGGATTCTGTTTTTATACACCACCTTGCATTTGTCGAGTCTCCAAACATAGGATCAGGTACACGTATATGGGAATTTGCCCACATCATGTCAAAAGCTAAAATTGGAGAAAACTGCAATATTGGTGGACACGTATTTATCGAGTCTGGAGCAAAAGTAGGAAATCATGTGACTGTAAAAAATGGTATCTCAATTTGGGATCTGGTTGATATCGAAGACGATGTGTTTTTAGGTCCACATATGATTTTTACAAATGATTTTATGCCTAGATCATTTCTTAAGAAAAAAAGAGAAGATTTTTTGCCAACGTTTGTAAAAAAAGGTGCAACCATTGGTGCTGGTGCTGTAATTGTATGTGGCATTACAATTGGCCAATATGCCTTCGTTGGTGCTGGATCAGTAGTAACAAAAAATATACCACCTTATGGACTTGTAGTAGGAAATCCCTGAAAAATACTGCCCTGATTGTAAAACCAAAAATCCATTAAGCAAAATTTAAACTTTGTTGCATTAAGTAAAGAATAAGTCTTAAATAATATAAATATGCAAACTCTATTGCGCACTTTGCGGAGTGTCATAAATCTATTCGCTCTTGTTGTATGGTTTGCTTCGATTACACAAGCCAAAAATTCTACTGCAACTCAGCAGTCATTAGCACAATACCTAAAGCAAGTTAGAGAAAACCATCAAGGCTACCTGGCTTCAGAAGCTATCAAGACGGGAACTACTTTTAGAATGTATGAAACGAACCTGCCACTAGCTCCAACTTTTTTTTCAATTATTCAACTGGCAAGTGATGCTAAAGCAAGTCCATTTCTTTCGTACGCAAAACTAATCACAAATACTTATTCAGTGGGTTTGAGTCAAACCACTCGATTTGGGCTACAAGCAAAATTTAGTTATAATCTGTATTACACTGACTATGTGGGATTAAAACCGAGTTATTATGAAGGAAAACCAATCCTTGAGTTAAACCAATCCTTTTTAAGAAATAGTTTTGGCGCTGAAACAAGAGCTCTAGAAGAAACACAAAAAGCTGTAGTTCAAGCTACTCATTTTGGAGAAAGTTTTAAAATGAAACTTTTACTAGCAGATGCAGAGAGCACTTATTGGAAACTGTTCTATTCTCAAAGAAATATTATCATTCAAAAAGATGCACTGACAAGAGCTCAAAAAATCTATGATTGGTGTGAAAAGAGAGCTCGCTTGAGATTGGCCGATCAAGCAGATCTCTTACAGGCAAAAGCAGCTCTAGAAACCAGAAAACTACAACTCGAGATGGCTATCAATGAAGAACGCTCAACCACTCTCAGTTTTAATCAAATGAGAGGTAGTGATCAAACTGACATTCAAACCGAACTCCAAGACACGGATCTTAATACTTTAATAAATCTCACTCCAGATAAAAGCAGTGAACCACGAGAGGATATCAAAGCGGCTTCAGCTCTAGAACAAGTAGCTTATTTTAATGCCGAATTGATGCGTGAACGAGATAAACCTGTTTTAGAAGCTTTTGCAACACTATCACTCAATGGACGAGATTTTGCTACAGGAGAGGCTTTGAAAAATTCGCTTAAAACAGATCAGCCAACCGTAGCCGTTGGGCTTAGATTTAGTGTGCCACTTGATTTTGGAACAATACAAAACTCTAGAGCTGGTTGGCTCAATGAACAAAAAGCGGCAGAACTTCTTTATCAGAGAAAACAATTTGATCTTGCACAGGAATGGTCGGATCTCTCTTCGAAATTTGAAGAAGGTAAAAAAAGACTTATCCTTTCTCAGGCAATCGAAAACGCACAAAGGCAAAAACTTTTTTACGAAAAAGATCGACTTACTCGTGGTCGCTCAACGACTTATCAAGTTCTACTATTTGAACAAGACTACGCCCAGTCGCAAATTACACGACTACAAATTCAGACTGAGATTCTTCAGATTAATGCTAAAATAAAGCTTTTTGGAGTAAAGTCATGAACGACCAAATACCCCCTGACAAAATACCCTCTGAAGGATTGGCAGATCTCTCCATTAGGCGCCCGATCTTTATTACTTGTATTGTCACCCTGATGCTTGTCGTTGGACTTTTTGCAATGAAAAGACTTGGTGTAGACCTATTTCCAGAAGTAAATTTTCCGGTTATTTATGTAGCAACCCCTTATCCTGGTGCGGGACCTGCAGAAATTGAAACTTTAGTCACCAAACCAATCGAAGACGAAGTCAGTACCCTTTCAGGTTTAAAACGCGTGAGATCCATTAGTCAAGAAGGCTCTAGCGTAGTGATTGCTGAATTTACACTTGAAACGGATATCAAATTTGCAGAGCAGCAGGTACGAGATCGCGTGAGTGGAGTAAAAAGAAAGCTGCCACTAGATATCAAAGAATCTACCATTCGTAGGATAGATCCTGCGGATCAGCCAATTCTCATTCTGGCCTTAAAAGCTAATCTCCCCACTTACAAACTCTTTGATTTGGCTAACGAGGTAATTCGGCCACAGCTTGAACAAGTCAGTAAGGTTGGTTTAGTAGAGGTTGTTGGTGGCAGAAAACGAGAAGTTGAACTTTTTCTTGATCGCGAAAAACTTAAGCATTTTGAAATCTCTGCTACCCAAGTGGCTTTGAGACTAAGTGGTGCTGGTGAAAATATACCAGTAGGAAAAATAGATTTAGAAAAAAAAGAACTTATTTTTAGAACCTTAGGGCAATTTAAGAGCATTAAAGATATAGAATCAACAGTCGTCAATTTTTATGGCAGTGAGGTTCCGGTGACTGTCAGAGACGTTGGAACGGTTGTTGATTCGCTAACAGATGAAATTTCACGCACCTATATTAACGGTGAAAAATCTCTTTTTCTCTTTGCCTATCGTCAATCAGGTGCAAACACACTAGAAGTTGTAGATGGATTAAAAACTAGAATAAAAAGAATTAACTCAGAAATTAAACATCTTCCAGGCAGTGCTGAGCTATCTGTCGTTCGTGATGGTGGTAGATGGATTCGCAATAATGTCGAAGATGTTCAGGATTCTATTTTGATGGGTGTTATACTTGCAATTGTAGTAGTGTTTCTTTTCTTGGCCAATACACGTTCTACTATCATTACTGGTCTTGCTTTGCCAAATTCTCTAATTGGCGCCTTTATTTTGATGGCTGCTTTCGGTTTTACTATTAATATTATGACACTCTTGGCACTTAGTCTCTCGGTGGGACTTCTTATTGACGATGCAATAGTGGTGCGAGAAAATATTTTTCGTCATATCGTAATGGGAAAGTCTCCTGAAATCGCAGCTAGAACTGGCACCAAAGAGGTTAGACTCGCAGTGATTGCCACCTCTTTTTGTGTAATTGCCGTCTTTGGTCCAGTTGGATTTTTAAAAGGAATGGTTGGACAGTTTTTTAAACAATTCGGCCTTACTATTTGTTTTGCCATGACGATTAGTTTATTTGATGCTCTCACCATTGCTCCAATGCTTTCGACTTATTTTGCTGGAGTTGCTTCGAAACGAAATGCTTTTAACTTATGGGATCGAAGTATTGGTAAAGTCTTGGATGGATTTGGCCATTTTCAAGAGTGGTTGAAGAATGTATATGGAACAGTTTTGCAATACACACTACAAAGACCACTGCGAATTCTAGGAGCAAGTTTTCTTATTTTCTTAGGAAGTTCTGCAATGGTAGTAAAAGTTCCAAAAACATTTCTTCCAACTTCCGATTCGGGTGAATTTAGTCTTTCAGTTGATCTTCCACCTGGTACAAATTTGGAAGCCATGAATGAATTTGCACTTAAAACTGATAAAATCGTACGCG
>JACQAU010000024.1 GCA_016194835.1 Deltaproteobacteria bacterium | reverse complement strand
CTCCATAGCTAAACCCCCCACCGACTGAGACAACCTTAACATTGGCATCATGATAACTGGCGTCATTTCGAATCTGTTCCAGACATCTTAAGGTTGTAAAATTTGCAATAGAGTAAGTAAAAACAATTCGTCCATTCAATGCAAGACCAGTGGCAAGTCCTGTCATATTTTGTTCTGCCACTCCAGCATTTAAGTATAAGTGAGGAAATTTTTTTTCGAATTTATCTAAAACTCCAAAACCTAAGTCTCCTGTAATTAAAAAAATCTTAGAATTACTTTCTGCAAGCTGAGAAAGTTTTTCTATAAAACTATTTTTCATTTGCTTGTCTCCGGTATTTGTCTCCAGTACTTGTCTCCAACTCCTTGAGTGCAGCTTGAAACTCTTCGTTTTTTGCAGTTCGATAATGCCATAGTACCGAGTTTTCCATAAAGGAAACGCCTTTTCCTTTTGTTGTATGCGCAATAATACATGTAGGTTTTTCAGTCATTTTTGGAATACTTTTACACGCAGAATAAATTTGGTCATGATTGTGACCGTCAATTTCAGTAACACTCCATCCAAAGCTCTTCCATTTATCTACAAACGGTTCAAGCTCAATTGTTTCTGATACAGATTTTATACTTTGAATTTTATTATAATCAATAATGGCTACCAAATTATCAAGTTTATGATGAGAAGAAAAAAGTATAGCTTCCCAGTTTGACCCCTCATCACACTCACCATCACTTAGAAGTACAAAAACCCGATGTTTTTTTCTATCCAGTTTTGCACCATAGGCTATGCCAGCACCCACTGATAAGCCGTGTCCTAATGATCCAGTAGAAAGCTCTACCCCAGCAATGCCTTTGTGTGACACATGGCCGCTCAAATCAGAACCATCTTGATAATGGGATTCTAGCTTGGATGTCGGGAAAAAACCAACTTCAGCTAAAGTTGCATATACAGCAGCTCCGGCATGACCTTTGCTTAAGATAAAGCGATCGCGTGTATCTAAACATGGATTTTTTGGATCCACATGTAAAATTCCACCGCCGTACAGCACTGCTAATAAATCTGCAACTGAAAGCGCCGAACCGATGTGAGAACTTCCTCCACGGTTTGTCATTTTCAAGGTGTGTATTCTAATTTTTTTTGCTAATATTTCCGTATCCATTATTATTTATTTTTTTTGTACTTAATTTTTTTATAAAATTCCATGTTTGTATCGACAATATGCTTTATGTCTTTTTCCCCTTGTGTTTCAATTATAATAACCTATACTAAAAAAACAAAGCAATAATGTTTCCCATAGTTTGCTCTTAATCAGGCTGGATTGGATTTATGCAAAAATGCATCAGTATAGTAACGCCATGCTTCAATGAGGAAGAAAATGTAGAAAAGCTCTATCAAGAAATAAAAGAAATTTTTACCTCCTTGGACTCCTATCAGTATGAACTCATTTTTATTGATAATTGTTCTCAAGACCAAACCCAATCTATTTTAAAATCCATTGCAAAGAAAGATAAAAACGTAAAACTCATTTTCAACACTCGTAATTTTGGGCATATCCGATCGCCATACCATGGCCTTTTGCAATCCCACGGAGATGCGACAGTATTAATGGCTTCTGATTTTCAAGATCCACCTGCACTCATTTTGGATTTTCTAACAAAATGGGAATCAGGCTACAAAATTGTTTTAGGAGTCAAATCTCAGTCCAAAGAGTCAGCTGTAATGTGGGCCATTCGTTCTTTTTTTTATTACCTTATTGGCCACTTGTCAGAAATTAAACTCACAAAAAACCACACTGGGTTTGGATTGTATGATCGCGAAGTAATTGAAGTTCTAAAAAAAATTGACGATCCCTATCCCTATTTTCGCGGCTTACTGTCTGATTTGGGTTATCCCTCAGCAATAGTGAGTTTTGTCCAGCCAACACGCCAGCGGGGGATTACAAAAAATAATTTTTACACCCTCTACGATATTGCCATGCTTGGTATTACCAATCATTCTAAAGTCCCACTACGCCTCGCAGCGATGGCAGGATTCGTAACCTCCGCCTTGAGTCTATTTGTAGCCGCAGGTTATTTTGTAGCAAAGCTTTTGTTTTGGGACCAGTTTCAGTTGGGCTTGGCTCCGATTATTATTAGTTTGTTCTTCTTTTCCTCAGTGCAGCTTTTTTTTATTGGGATTATTGGCGAATACATTGGATCTATCCACACTCAAGTCCTGAAAAGACCGTTGGTTATAGAAAAAGAGAGAATTAATTTTGAATAGTCCATGGAGCTTTTCCACTGTCCCACAGATTTTCAAGATGAGTTCTGTCCCGTAGAGTGTCCATTGGATGCCAGAAATCCATGTGTTTATACATAATAAGTTGCCCCTCCTGGGACAACTTAGAGAGTGGTGTTTTCTCGAGAACACAAGAGTCATCAGATGCTAAGTAATTTCGAAATTCCTTTTTAAAAAAGAAAAATCCTCCATTGATAAAACCTCCGCGAGATTGTGGTTTTTCAAGAAAATTTTTAACTTGATTTCCGTTGACAATACCCAACTCGCCAAAACGTGCTAGAGGAGGAACTCCCAGGACTGTGCCCAGTTTTTTATTGGTGTGATGAAATGTCAACTCTTCATTGAGATTGACATTGCTCAGGCCATCTCCATAAGTCACAGCAAAATGAGACAACTCCTGTTCGGATGTGACTTCATCAAATGCCTTTGCAATACGTCCGCCTGTCATGCATTCTAAACCTGTATCGATAACTCTAACACGCCATTTTTCTTGAATTTTGCTCCTGTGAAAACTAGAGGGTGGCGCATTTTGAACGGTACGATGGTCAATAACAAGGTGATTTTTTCGAAATTCGTAGGTGAGAAAAAACTGTTTAATTTCCCACGCTCTATATCCCGCACAAATAACAAAATCATTAAAACCAAAGGAGTAATACCAACGCATGAGATGAACAAGAATTGGGATTTCTCCAATCTCAATCATTGGCTTAGGTTTCGTGCCGGTTTCTTCTGAAATTCGAGTGCCACGCCCACCGGCTAGAAATGTAGTAAATAATATATGGTGGCGGCTTCATTAAAACATGCAAAAGTTTTTATTTCAGGGGCAACCGGACTTTTGGGTTCACATCTCACGCGTCAATTGATTGAGCAGGGAGCAGAAGTTATAGCCCTGGTAAGAGACAGTGTGCCACGTTCTATTTTTTTTAGTGATTCTAAGGAGTGGCAACTCGATCGACAGGTGAATATTGTACGAGGTGAGATCGAAGACTTTAATCTCATTGAGCGAGTTTTAAATGAGTATGAAGTTGACACCGTTTTCCATCTAGCTGCCCAAACCATTGTTGGAACTGCAAATCGGAGCCCTTTGGCCACTTTCAGAGCTAATATCCAAGGAACATGGAATGTTTTAGAAGCTGCCCGTCTGCATCAGAAACGCATTTGCAGAGTGGTGGTTGCATCTTCTGACAAAGCCTATGGAAATCTACAAGGAACAGCATATGACGAAACTTTCCCTTTGCGCGGTGAGCATCCCTATGATGTTTCTAAAAGCTGTGCAGATCTCATTGCTAGAAGTTACTTTGTGACCTATGGTTTACCTGTTGCAGTGACTCGATGCGGAAATTTTTTTGGTCCAGGAGACTTAAATTTTAATCGTTTAATCCCTGGAACTATTTTGGATATTTTGAGAAATAAGCGACCTGTGATTCGCAGCGATGGTTCTTATATACGGGATTATATTTTTGCCGAAGATGGCGCACATGCCTACCTCTCTTTGGCTCAAGCTATGGTGAATGGAACTCATTCTGGAGAAGCGTTTAATTTTTCTTATGGCCTTAAACTTACAGTTTTAGATGTAGTGAGCCATATTATGAAAACTATGGGACGAGCTGATTTAAAGCCTGAGATATTAAACGAACCACTCAAAGAAATTCCGGTGCAGCACCTTGATAGCACTAAGGCTAGAAAGATTTTAGATTGGAAACCAAAATACGGATTTGACGAGGGACTGAAGGCAACCCTTCAGTGGTACACTGAGCACTTTGGTTGATTCTACTATGTTGCATAAATTCAGTATTCTTTTACAATACCTTTTTGGCCAGCCAAAATCACTTAATCGTATTTTAGCAATCACTGCTCTTGTTTATGTTTATTTTATTGGCGGTTTCATTAATAACTCGATCACAAATTCAGTTTCAACTCTAACAGTTGCTCTAGTTGAGAATCAGACAATAGTTATTAATCCATACCTGTTTGATCGCCGTGATGTTGCAAAATATAATGACAACTACTATTCAGGGGTTCCACCAGGAGCCTCATTTCTTTTAACCCCAGTGTATTCACTAGTAAAAACAGCACTATTTTTGCTTCCACATGGGTTAGAGAAAGAGATAGATAGTTTT
>JACQAU010000247.1 GCA_016194835.1 Deltaproteobacteria bacterium | reverse complement strand
AGAAGCTATGACGCCCAGATTTTTCTAGGTGGACTAAACACATCGGCTCTGGTACGCGAGATTGGCCCATTGCTAATTTCTTTTTTACTTGCTGGAAAAATTGGCGCCTATTCTGCTGCTGAACTTGGCACAATGCGAGTTACGGAACAAATAGACGCCATCGAATGCCTGGGTACAAATCCAATTCAATATCTTATAGTGCCACGCATGGTTGCTATTATGATTTCCAGCCTGATTTTATTGATATTTGGACTTGTCATTAGTATTTTTAGCGCCATGCTAATTGCCCAAGTTTTTTGTGGGGTTAATTTCTTAAGATTTGCTTCGAGTATTCCAAGATTTACCGGCCTTTGGACTATTAGCTCAGGATTTATCAAATCATTGGTTTATAGCACGATTGTCGCCTCTGTTGCATGTTATAAAGGCTACACTGCAACCGGGGGAGCTAGAGGAGTTGGAAAAGCAGTCACACAAGCTTCTGTTTATGTTTGTTTTTATATAGTAATTGCTAATTTTTTAACAAGTTATTTTTTGGATTTTATTTATGAAATGGGACGTCTTATTTTCGGAATTTATTAAAACTAAATTGAAAACTTTTTTTGAGTTTTATGAATTACTTAAGAAAGTTTTAAAACAAGTTTTTTCTGGTCCACGCCGTGAACACGAGATCAAAACTGCAATTGTCAAATCTGGCTTACAGATACTACCAATTATTGTAATTTCAACGGCATTTACAGGCTTAGTAATAACACAAGAAATAGCCTGGCATTTGCGAGAATCTATCCATGCAATTAGTATGATACCAGGATTTACGGGACAATTTGTATTACGCGAACTGGGCGTAGTAATTCCTGCACTACTAGTAGTTTCTAATCTTGGAGCCGCATTGACATCAGAAATCGGGACCATGAAAACGACAGATCAACTAGATGCTCTGAAACTATTAAAGATTGATCTTGTTAGTTTTTTAGTCTACCCACGTTTTATAGCGAGTATTTTTTCTTTAGTGTGTTTAACAATGTTTTCTATTTTTGTTACTCTACTTTTTGCGTTAGTTGTGGCAAGCTTGCAATACAATTTTTCTTGGTTAGAATATTTAAATGCTTTAAGGCATTTTATTGGGTTCAAGGACGTAGTTTGCGCTTTTTTAAAAGCTCTGGTTTTTGGGGCAGTTATTCCACTAATTTCTTGTGTATATGGCTTTAACTGTAAAGAAGGCGCGCAGGGAGTAGGAACTGCCACAACAAACTCTGTTGTCACGAATACATTAGTAGTAATAGGCCTGGATTTTGTTTTAACTTATGTGTCTACGTGGATATTAAACTAACAATTCAGTTATCAACTGTACCAGTACCACCAGTAATTTGTCCTCCACCTATTTGGCGAGCTGTTGTCCTTGAACTAACAGCATTTGTACAGCCCTCAGTTAACCAAAGATCGTGCGATCCAGGTTTCCAAGCCAACTCTCGGTAAGTACTTGTCCAGATACCTTGAGAATTATACATTCCACCACCGGTTGTATATTGCTGTGAATCAAAGGCGTGAGGATTATCTACGCCCACACTTTGCATGTACTGCACATTTAGTTGGTTGTATGCGTAGTCTTGTACAAAAAAATTTACATTTGAATCACCGCAAACCACAAAACTTACTTTGCTATCCACATAGTCTTGTGCCCATGGGTCCAGGTATGGACCTGCTGCCGGACCCCAGTTGCTTCCATTTGGTACTCGACCAATTACCTGCCACGACCATATTGTCATAGACTTCTCAAGCGATCGAGATACTCGATTATTTACATTGCCGATCAAGCGCGCCTTTTTCGTATCCTGTGTGTACCCGGCAGAGGTTGTTCTAATTATGCCAATAAGTTTTTTTCTAACATCGCCAGGAGCAACTGAAACACCCGAAAAATCCTGACCCTCTCCACTACCCATAATATTGGTTGCAAATGGACTCCCAAGAACGATTGATAATTCAGGGGAGGCGCCCTTTTGATAAAAAGCATAAACTGGATATGTCCGGTTAGCTACAGTGCCAGCCAAAGAGACAGACATTTCTGAGAAAGTCTTAAGCTCCCAAAACATCGGATCTATCGAATTGCCAGGCCCGGAGTGGAGTGCGATCTTGTTACTTGTGTAAGGCACAAAATAAATTGTTTGTGCATCATAAATTTCATTTGATGGCACCGCCACACCAGCTTGTGCAGAAATTCGCCCGCCATTTACACTTGGATCAGGAGGCAACTCTCTGAAATAAATCTGAAGTTTTTTAGCACTTTTACCACTGGACAAGTTGTTCAAACTCTTGGGATCAAAGGGTGACTGTCCATAAAATCTCCTATAAAATGAACCGATTACTATTTGCGTAGCTACAGATATATCCATTGTATTGACAGATGTAAAACCGTTTGCCAATTCTTGCTGAATAATCCACAAAAGACCACACTTAGCGGTTTGTCCTATTGTTGGCTGTTGACGCCATGAAAAAACATCTAAGTATGAAAAACCATCAATGTACGAAGAAGTATTACTGTATGGTGAGTAGCACCTCGGAACAGTATTTTCTTCAAAAAGTTTTACATACGAACCTCCAGCTTTATTTGTTTTAAAAGTCAAGGAACTTATTATGTTTGCATTTTGTAATGGATTCGTAATTTGATACTCAAATAAAAGACTTTCATTATCACCTAACGAATAAGGCAAATCGTCTGGAGTTTTTCCCTTAAGATCAAATGAAAAATTCTGACCTTCTGTTCTTAAAATGGTCTCTGCTCGCTGAGGAACATATGACAGAAAATTACTCTCCAAAATAGAAGCAGAACTTGGATCTTGGGGAATGCCAAACTCTTGTCGCACACCAAATCCGCCGTAACTACTTCCGGAGTTGCCGCCTGTTACAATATTTTCTGCAAGTTCCCAGCCACCACCATCTCTACTCATGTCGCAATAAACACAAATCGGTAATCCTGTATATTTAGATTTGACATTATAAAACCCATCTTTATTTCTTGTAGTTGGGTCTTGAGTCAAAATATCCCGACAAGAACTAGACTCAGGCATGCCAGCCTTTCTGAGAGCTGTAACACAAACTGGCGGTGAAGCTGTTGGCGAAGGTGCCGGAGCTGTCTGGCACTGTCTATTAAAATCCTTTTTGTTATCATCTGATATAAACGCCACAGCTGCATTATCGCTAGAGATAGTTCTCTGCGGTTCTGGGCAAACACTTCCTGGTTTTGGTATGTGTCTACAAGCCACTACTTTATCAAATAAAACCTTTGCTGTTTCCTTACCGCCTTGACTTATAGGATGGCCAATTTTTATTTTATCACGTATCTCGTCTACAAATGCAATTTTACCAGAAGGTGTATCTAGATAAATAATACTTTTATCAAGTGTTGAAAGTATTAGATTGCCAAATGTATCTAGTTTTAATTCAGAATATTGGCTTACAAAATTTGGATCAAAGACATTAATGTATTTTTTGTCTTGTGTAGTTTTGCCTTTGTTAGCTAAACAATAATATTTACCGAAGACTATTTTTGCTTTGGCAATAGTGGCTGCATATAATACTTCTATGTTACTTTTTCCTTTATTAGCTCCCAACTGTTTGAATTGATCATTAATAACCGCATAAGTTCCAAGACCTACGATAACAGTGCCTGCTGCAATCATAAGTGCTATGACATATGCACTTCCTTTTTGATTATGTATAAGATTAGTATTTTTCATAATTAAATCATAGTTATTTAAATAATAATAAATTATACTGTTTTAGTCAATAATTATTGTGTTTTCTATGTGTCCAATTTGTCACAGGACTAAAAAATCCTGGCGCGAATACCTTCTTTTTGGAAAAATTTATGAATCTCTTCAGAGTTAAGTGGCTCTAAACGCCACAGAAGATCATAAAGAAGTTTTAGGGTCTTTTCACCTTCTGGTGAATTTACTCTCTCTGTAAGTTTTTTTACATCCGCAGTAATAGCAATTAAATTATTTGTTAACTTCGAAAGATCAGTTTTAAATAAATTTGATTTTTCAATCCACCCTAATGTCTTATTCAAGTTCTCACTTAACTTGTAAAGATGCTCGATAGACTTTGCAATATCACCCTTATTTTCCTGGATGACTTCTTTGATTTTTCCAAACAGATCAAAACTTTGTGAAATCAACTGATCAATTCTGGGCGGATCAATACCGGCTATCACTTCATCTGGCCTCAGGAGTGGTGAGTTTAAACTGCCAGGCGTGATCTCTATATAACGCTCACCAATAATGCCCGCTAAATTAATATAAAAGCGACTATCTTTACGAATAGCTTTAATAGCTTCTCTTTTTACAGAAATCTGAAGTCTCACAGGATAAACAGCTTTGTCTTTTGGACTTTCAGCACTGCCTGGTTCTTTAAGAGCAATTGCATTTTGGGCACTTTGTAATTCTTGCACATAAAAATCAATTTTCTCGACTTTCCCAACTTTAATACCCGATACACGCACCGGAGAGCCAACTTCAATCCCACCTGCAAAATTATAAGTTACATAAAAATCAAAAGTGCGATCAAATGGATTCTGTACACCAATTGCCCATGCAAATATAACAGCAAGAAGCACAGTGCCGGTGACAAAAGAACCTATTTTGATTTCATTGGATAGAGCCATCGTTAATTAGATATCATGGGCGAGAAATAATTGGTGAGAAATAATTTCCACAAAACAATAGTCTTTATAAAATTTTTTCCATAAAATATTTATATTTTCTTTATAACCTGTTGTAATTAAAGCCAAAAAGGTACATCTTAGTCTTAAGAACTGCAGCCCTGCCGCCAGAACTCCCGAGCTGAGATTTCTTGTTTGAGCCGATCTACCTCACCAGATACTCTATCCGAAACAACACCTAACTCCTGTCCCCATACTGATCCCAGGTCATGCGCCCAAGACAATCCATGATCCTTTTGAGCTAAAAAAAGTGGGAGCCTTCTAAAATAAAAATCCTCCAAGTGTACAACCATGCCACCCAAAATCATCTCCCTAAGTTTGTTGACAAGTAATTGAATTTTGCCTTTTAAGACTCGGTTTCACATTATTGCCGAAGTTATAGTCCTTGCTTGCTACTTTAATAATTTCCTGAGCCATTTTGCGATGAGTGGTGTACTTTCCACCTGCAACAAAAACAACACCTCCTTGCCCCCTCCAGATCACATGCTCACGGCTTACTTTTTGCAATAAATTTTGTCCCTCACTTCCTGAAGTCCCAGTCAATAAAGGCCTTACCCCAACATATGCACTAATCACATCAGAAACACTTAAATTTAAATCTGGAAAATAAATTCCCAGTAAATTCAACAAATACTCAATATCTTGCTTTTCGATTGTGGCTTTTTCTGGATCCAATGGCGTAGGACCATCCGTTGTGCCTACTATGACCACTCCATCACCCAAATCCTTTCTTGGAATCACAAACGCTACTCTGCCATCACTTGGATGACTCATAATTAGAGCACCTGGCACAGGTACTTTTTTAAAATCAAAAACAATGTGCACACCCTTACTTGGATTTAATTCAGCTTTCCAGGTTTGCGACACATGAACCCCCAACTCATCTGTCCATGGACCCACGCAAGAAATAACTGTATTAGCATGAATAGAAATTTCAGCGTTTTCTGTTTGCTCTAAGTCTTTGACCCTAAAACCAACTATTCTCTCCCCTTGCCAAATAGGACTCGTAGCCTCAACATAATTTGCAATACTTGCACCTAAACAATGAGCCTGCCTGAGTGTTTCTACCACTAAACCATCATCCCACATTAATGCATCATAATATGTAAACCCACCTAAAAGGCCTTCTTGCTTTAAAAATGGAAATTCTTTTAAAAATTTTTCTTTTGAAATTTTTTTATGAAACCTATAACTTCTAAATAAAGATAGAAAATCATAAAGCCAAAGCCCTAGACTCAATATTTTCATATTACGTGGGTGGCTCTGGTAAACAGGTAAAAAAAACACAAGCGGCTTTACAAGCTCTGGAATTTTCTTTAAAAGCCAAGCTCTCTCTCCCAGAGCTTCGAAAACTAGTTTAAACTCAAAATTTTCTAAGTACCTTAAGCCACCATGAATAAGTTTAGAACTCCGCGATGATGTCCCGTAAGCAAAATCATGTTTTTCTACCAATGCTACAGTAAATCCGCGCTGTGATGCTTCTTTTGCTACAGCCGCTCCTGTAATACCTCCACCAATAATAAGAAAATCAAAGTTCCGCTCTTTTAATTTTTGTAAATTCTGAGTTCTCGTACGAAATGAAAATTCTTCGATCATTTTATTTTTATGTTTATGTTTAAACCTAATTCACTGAGCTGCTCCGGCAATACGGTCGAAGGCGATTCTGACATCAAACAATGTCCCTTCTGTGTTTTTGGAAATGCCATTACATCCCGTATTGGCCCTACTCCACATAAAATAGCGACTAGGCGTTCAATTCCAAACGCAATTCCACCATGTGGGGGTGTTCCATACTGCAAAGCTTCAAGAAAAAAACCAAATTTCAATTTTGCCTCTTCCTGCGAAATGCCAAGATTTTTGAACATTGCAGCTTGTATGTCCGAACGATAAATTCTCAAGCTGCCACTACCAAGCTCTACTCCGTTTAAAACCAAGTCATATGCATTAGCGTCTATATATTCCAGGTTTTTAGCAGCCATAAAGTCTTCGAAATGCTCTGGCACTGGCGATGTAAATGGATGATGTTTTGCAAAGTAACGACCTTCTTTTTCATCATATTCAAACAAAGGAAACCTCGTAACCCACAAAAATTCAGCTTTTCCCTGGCCGTGCGCAGGAATAAGCCCTAAACGAGCACCTAAAATCAATCGCAATGCCC
>JACQAU010000023.1 GCA_016194835.1 Deltaproteobacteria bacterium | reverse complement strand
TTGTCATGCTGAAGATAAGTTGCACCAATCTGTGTCGCCATCCGACCTGCAACTGCGCTCATGGGTGCTAACAAGGGGAGAGTCCCGTCATCGCGTTGGATTGTTTCATAAGCAATGCCAATAATTTTTCTTTCCATTAGTGCTTTTGCTAGTCTCTCTTCTGCTGCCAGGTGGAGATAGGTGTATAAGATCTGTCCATCTCTCAAATAGGAATATTCTTCAGGAAGTGGTTCTTTTACTTTAACGATCATTTCAGCTTTGTCATAAACTTCTTTTGCGGTTTCAACCATGGTGGCACCAGCTTTTCTGTAATCTTCATTACTAAGACCAGCTCCTAATCCAGCATTGTGTTGAACTATTACTTTGTGTCCGGCTTGTGTCAGTGTTCGCACACCCGCTATGACCATTCCTACTCTGTATTCTTTATTTTTGATTTCTTTTGGTACACCTACTATCATAAAAGCCTCCAATGTCTTGCCGTGTTATGCTTTTATAACTTACAACACGCGCTATTAGCAAGAAGATTGGGAAAAAGACATTATTTAAAAAGATCAATAATTTCAATTAGTTTTGAGTTATACAGATGTTTCAAGAGCTCTCCAAGAGCTCTATTGACACGAGTCGTTTGTATTAGATACTCAATATAATTAAGTATGAAAGCATTAGTAGCTGGAGCAAGTGGATTTGTAGGAAGCACTCTAATTGAATGTTTACAAAAAGAGGACCTAGAAGTGCATGCAATGCTTCGTGCTACTTCTAGTGATGAAAACTTAAAAAATCTAAAATATAAACGTGTTGACGCTTCATTTGCTGATCTAGCATCTCTTAAACAAGCAGTGCAGGGGATGGATTATATTTTTCACTTGGCAGGGACGATTTTTGCTTCCAGTCGAGAGGATTATTTTAGGATTAATACTGAGGGAACACGCAAGCTTGCCCAAGCTATTGGTGAAGTCGGATATCCGGTAAAAAATTTTATTTTTGTTTCTAGCTTAGCTGCCGGTGGTCCTTCTCATTCGTTAACGCCTCGATCTGAACTAGACACCGACGCTCCTGTTTCAGCATATGGAGAGAGCAAGCTACAAGCCGAAAAAGAGCTTTCTAAATATAATAGCAAAATTCCTATTATAATTTTACGTCCTCCCATGGTTTATGGTCCGAAAGATAAAGCCACACTGCTTTTTTTTAAAACAGTTTCACGACATATTGTCCCTATGTTCAATGGACAGAAATATTATACTGCAATTCATGTTAGAGACCTTTGCCATGGAATTATAAAGGCAGCATTTTCTAATATACGAGGTGAAATTTTTTATTTAACAAATGATAATATTTTTACATACGAAGAGCTTATGACAACAATAGCAAAGCATCTTAATAAGAAGATTTTCAAATTTAGAATTCCAGATGTAGCTTTGATAATAGGTGCTCATGGTTTGTCTTGGTATAGCAAACTATCTGGACGAACGTACCCGTTAAATAATGACAAACTACACGAACTTAGACCAGATTATTGGATTTGTTCAGGGGAGAAGGCAAGAAAAGGTTTTGGTTTTTCTGCAGAGACTAATTTATCAGACGGCCTTTTGGATACAATAAAATGGTACAAAAAATATTCATGGCTTTGATAAACATCTGTGCTACGTTATATTAGTGCGCTTACGATTAATTCTTTTATTACTTCTTATTTCTACTTCGTGTAAGCAAAAAATAGAAGGTCTTGGTATACCTCTCACGTTAGAGAAAAAAACATTATCCAATGGGCTGACTATGATTTTTGTCGAAGATCACACCTTCCCAATTATTACTTACCAGACTTGGGTCAAGGTTGGCTCTGTAGACGAAAACTTAGGTGGCACTGGACTGTCCCATCTCTTTGAACACCTCATGTTTAAGGGTACAAAAAAATATGGCCCTAAGCAGTTTTTTCTTGAACTCGAAGCCAAAGGTGCAGAAGTTAATGCCTATACTACAAGAGATTACACTGTTTTTCATGGGACGTTTACACCAGATCTTTTAGAAAAAGTCATTGCTATGGAATCCGACAGACTTGTTAATTTGCAGCTTAGTGATGAAATTTTAAACTCAGAAAGACAAGTGGTCTTAGAGGAAAGGAAACTCAGGACCGAAAATGTTCCATCAGGAAAAATACAAGAAACGCTCTGGGCCTTGGCTTATAAGAGACACCCCTATAGATTTCCCGTTATAGGAATCCTTCAAGATTTATTAAATTTTACATTAAAAGACATTACTTCGTTTTACCAAACCTATTATCAACCAGGAAATATTACTTTGGTGCTAGTTGGAGATTTTCAATCAAGTGCTGCTTTTTCATTAATTGCAAAATATTATGAAAAAATTACAGGTTTTACCAGACCCCCAAGAAACATTCCTCAAGAGATAGAACAGGACGAAGAAAGAAGATACACGCTATATGACCAGGTGTTGTCTTCTCAATTTGCAATGGCATATCATGTGACGTCAGCTTTAGATGATGATTCTTATGCGTTGGATGTATTAGCAAATATATTATTTGAGGGTACCAGTTCACGCGCTTATCACAGTATTGTAGAAGAAAAAAATATCGCCTTAAATATTTCTGGTACTGCTTACACTCCAACTTATAATGGATTATTTATTATTTCGGGTACGATGAGGGAAGAAAAAAATGTCGAAGAGGTTGAGGTTGTATTGCAAAATTTAATAAAAGAAGTTCAAGAAAAGGGAGTGCTCGATGATGAAATTAAAATGGCTGTCAAACAGCTTACTGTGGGTTTAGTTGATAATGTGAGAACTCCTTACGGTTTGGGACAACTTATAGGAACGGTTATGATGATTTTTGAAGATCCCAATCGTTTTGCCGAAGATTTAACAAAATATTTAAGAGTAACTTCAGCCGATGTCAAGAGGGTGGCTCAACGCTATTTGGGCCAAAATAATAGGACCGTGGTTATTATGTTACCCGAAAAAGGTCAGAAAAAATGAGAAATTTATATTTTTTCTCTATTTTATTGTTTACTAATAATATCTTTTCTTTTGCTTCAGGTGCTTCAGAGATCAAATTGCCTCTCCCCGAAATCGAAACTTTGCCCAATGGATTGAAAATCGCCTGGTTTGTAAATCAAAATATTCCAGTAATTGATATTTCTTTGGTTATGAATTGTGGATTTCAAAATGATCCAAAAGGAAAAGCTGGTACAGCAGAACTGGTAGCTTCCACATTGGATCGTGGTGTGCAGGGGATGAACACAAAAGAACTGGCCCGGGCTGTTATCAGACTTGTTTTTCACCAAAGAATGCACTTTTTTTAGTAGTCGGCAAGGTTGATAAAAGTTTATTTCAAAAAAAGGTACAATCTGTCTTTGGATCTGGGGGGTCTTGGACTTCTGGGACTGTTTGGAATAGTGAAAATAAAAAAAAGGATTTGATTATTTATGAAGATAAGCGTCTTGCAACTAAAAAAGATGAAATTTTGTTAGTTGAGAGATTAGGACTTAATCAAGCTCAAGTAAAAATAGGGTTTAAAGCACCATTGATCTATGCGCCGGAGCATCATGCGCTTTTAGTTGCTAATGCTTTATTGGGAGAATATTTCAATAGCAGGCTCAACTCCATTATACGTGATAAATTAGCATTAACTTATGCTATTGAAAGCTATTTTGTTTATAATAAGAATTTTGCAGAGTTTTCTGTTTCTTCATCTACAAAAAATGAAACAATAGGCCAATTAATTAAAAAAACTTTAGAGATACTAAAAGATTTCGAAGGTGGTGGTATTTCAGAAGAAGAAATCAAGATGTCTAAAGATTACTTAATAGGTAGTTATTCTTTGAGCGTTTCTACTCTACAGGTGGTTGCTTTAAATTGGCTGATTGGTTATGTTTTTGGCCTTGGTGATCAGTATATTAATGATTTTATACCAAAAATAAAACAAGTCACACATCAAGAAGTGATACAAGCAGTGAAAAAATATTTTTTATTAGATAAGGTTACAATTGTAATTGCAGGGGATCCTAAGCCTCTTTTAAAGAGTTTAAAAGAAAGTGATTTTAAAAAAATAAAACAAATTAGGCTTGATAGTTTATTATAGATTATCCATTTGTGAATTGCCTTCAAAGTAAGCACCATGCTCTAGAGATAATGAGGGTGTTTTGATGTTGCCAATAACCCTTCCTGATGATGCAAGTACTATTTTTGAGGTTGCAGAAATATCGCCTTTTATAAAACCAGCAATTATAACTTCATCTCCTTGGATATTGCCTTCTATGACTCCAGTCTCACAAAGAATAACAGTACTCCCTTTTTTAGCAATAACATCACCACTGATTGTTCCATGAATACGTGTTATATGATTCAGTTGTAGTTTGCCTTCTAGTTTTGTTTCTTCAGCAATGATGGTAAGTGTAGTTTCTTCGATTGTGGTCATTGTGGTGAACTCGTTGGTATGGGTGTGGCTTGTTTGTTAGTTGTTTTTTTAGACATTTTTTCAGGAATGATTGCCTCAACTAATAATAATTCGTTGTCTTTGTTAAAAATTAATATTTGAACCTCACTAATATATTCCTTTTGTAAAACTAGACCAAATTTTGTGTTTCCTATTCTAAAGCGACTTACAGAAAAAAATTCGCCTTTATCTGGATTTAGAAAAGACTTTAATTCTTTAACGTTTAGTGCACCACTTGGGTAGGCTAATAAAATTTCTGGCCCTCTGGCTAAGATTAATATTTTCCCCTGTTGATTTCCGCCATCTTCCTTAATGTATTGAATATTAAATTGTACATCGAGATTATTGCCTATCCATTTTGCTTTTGGCTCAGCAAGGCGAATATTGAGAGAAGCTGGATCAGGTAATGTTATGTTGGTTGTTGGTTGTGAAAGTGGTTGTGCAGGTGGTTGAGGTAAGCTTTGTTCTTTTTTTACAGTTTGAACTTGTTTTAGTTCCTGGATTTCCTTCTCAAGTACAATGATTTGATTTTGTTTTTTTGTATATTTAATCAAAAGGTATCTTGTCGATACTATAGTGGTACTTGCTAGAAGTAATAGAACAATTAACAAAATAAGATTTAGCCTTCTGAGCCAAACAAATGGCACTTGAAAAGTGCGAGAAGTAAGGTGGTCTTTAAAGATGAATAAATTTATAAAATCTTGTTTCATTTTAGTTAAGAATCAAACAATATCGATCTGAATAAATAGTGTCAACTTCTTAGACGTTTTTACCGAAGAGAGAGTTGATGAAAATCCTTCTATTGAACCCTCATGTCGACGCATCGCATGAAATCGCTCAAGTATTTCAGAAAAAGGGCATTGCTCTTATCTTATCAAATGATCCTGAAGAAGCTTGGCAAATGCTCATGCTACATGGCAGCAATACGGATTTGGTTATTTTGCACAAGGAGTTTTTACTACTTGAAAACAAAATAAAAAAAGATGTTTGTCTTGAATTTATTGAACGTATACAAAAAAGCACGGTATTAACAGATATACCTATAATTTTAACATCAGAGAAATGGGGAGATCCTGAATTTGTTCAACAT
>JACQAU010000242.1 GCA_016194835.1 Deltaproteobacteria bacterium | reverse complement strand
ATGACGCTGAGCCGGAACCAGAAAAGAAGTCTTCTTCAACGATTATAAGAAGACGTGCAAAAACAGAACAACCAAAAATAGAACCAACACCTAAAAAAATAGATGCACCATCCGAAATCACGCAAACAACAATCACTGAATCTGTGACACAAACCGAACAAATAGAACCGGTTTTGGCCTCAACTGATACTGCTGCCCCGTCACCTATTATCGAAACAACAACTCCCGCTCCTGATACCACTCAAACTATAGAGCCACTCCAAAAAATAGCAACGCCTCAAATACAAACTAGGCAAATACTTAGAAAAAGTATTTTGAAAATAGTAGAACCACCAAAACCAACTAAGATTGAGATCATACAACACGCACCTGCTGAAAAATCACCAATAAAAGCTCCTGCAAAAACAACCCCTGCACAATCTGAAAAAGTAGGATTTCGCATTATTAAAATGACTAAGGAAAACCTTGATCAGATGGTAGAAGAAGAAGCAGCAAAAAAACGCAGAGGCGGTCTCGAAAAAGATCCTATTTTAAAGCCAGAAGACGTCAAATTTGCTGATTACAGGAAAAAAGAAATTATCTTTCTTCCAAAGAAAAAGAAAATACCACAGGGCAAGGAGCTTAAAAAAACCAAAATTACTACTCCTAAGGCAATCAAGCGTATAGTAGAAATGGAAAACACAATTAGTATTCAAGAACTGGCAAATCAACTGAATGTCAAAGCAACTGATGTTTTAAAAAAATTAATGTCTTTTGGACAAATGGCAACCATTCAGCACATCTTAGACTTAGATACCGCAACATTGATTGCATCTGATTATAAATACGAAGTTAAAAACATTGTTTTTAACGAAAATATTTTACTAGCTCAATCCGAAGATAAACCTGAAGAACTAAAGTCTAGACCCCCAGTAGTAACCGTTATGGGCCACGTAGATCACGGCAAAACTTCGCTTTTAGATGCAATTAGACAGACTCACGTTACAGATACAGAAGCAGGTGGAATTACACAACATATTGGAGCCTATATAGTCGAAAAAGAAGGAAAACAAATTACTTTTATAGATACACCGGGGCACGAAGCTTTTACACAAATGCGTGCACGTGGAGCACTTGCTACTGATATTGTTATTCTTGTAGTAGCAGCAGATGATGGAGTTATGCCACAAACCAGGGAGGCACTCAGCCATGCTCAAGCGGCTCATGTACCTATAATTGTAGCTATTAACAAAATAGATAAACCAGGTGCAAATCCAGAAAAAATAAAACAGTCTTTATCTGATCTGGGATTACTTCCTGAAGAATGGGGTGGACAAACAATTTTTATTGCTGTTTCAGCACTTAAAAAAACAAACTTAGATAAACTCTTAGAAGGTATTTTACTGCAAGCCGAAATTATGGATCTAAAAGCAAACCCAAATAGACGAGCCAGCGGGATTGTACTAGAATCCAAATTGGACAAAGGCAAGGGGCCAGTGGTTACTCTACTTGTAAAACGTGGGACACTGAAGATTGGCGATAATCTCATATCTGGAACATCTTATGGCAAGGTAAAAGCAATGCTAAACGACAAAGGCCAAATAATAAAATCAGTTCTGCCTGGGGCACCAGTTGAAGTTTTAGGACTAGACAATGTCCCAAAAGCAGGCGACAGCTTTGACATACCAACCACCGAAGCAGATGCCTCAAAAATAATCTCTCACAGAAAGAATTTTGAAAAAGCAAAAACTGAATTAGCTTCTCAAGGAAAAATCACCTTAGAAAATTTATTTTCAAAAATCCAAGCTGGTACTGCCAAAGAACTGACTTGTATACTCAAAGGAGATACATATGGCTCAATTGAGGCTATTAGAGACAGCTTAGAAAAGACAAGTACAGAAAAAGTAAAAGTAAAAATTATTCACATAGCAACAGGAGCAATTAATGAAAGTGATGTTTTGCTGGCAAGTGCTTCTTCAGCACTCATTATTGGATTTAATATCCGTCCTGATACAAAAGCACGAATGCTAGCAGAAAACGAACATGTTGAAATAAAATGTTATTCGATAATTTATGAACTATTAGATGATATTAAGAAATCAATGATTGGTCTTTTGGAAAAGAAAAAGATTGAAAAATTTCTTGGTCGAGCCGAGGTTAAGCAAATTTTTGTTATCCCAAAAATGGGAACAATAGCTGGCACATCTGTAATTGATGGGAAAATCATACGTGGAGCACATGTAAGACTACTGAGGGATAGTAAAGTAGTTTATGAAGGTCAAATGAGTTCACTTAAGCGATTTAAGGACGACGCAAAGGAAGTCATTACAGGAACTGAGTGTGGTATCGGTATTGAAAATTATAACGATATAAAAGCCGGAGATATTATCGAAGCGTTTCAAATTGAACTCATTAGCCCAGAATTAAATTAATACAATGCATATACACCGACGATTAAAATTGCAATCTGTAATCCAAAAAGAGCTGGCATATCAAGTGCCCAGGTCACTTAAGGATCCTAGAGTCCCTTGGGTTACTTTTACTGCTGTAGAACTCAATCAAAGCGGAAGCCGCGCAACTGTTTATGTTGCCTTAACTCAGAGCATAAAAGAAGATAATATAGAGCCCAATAAGAAGATGCAGAAATGCCTAAAAGGTCTCACTGCAGCCTCAGGATTTTTAAGGAAATTACTTAGCAAGGCACTAATGACAAAATACGTTCCAGAACTATTCTTTAAAGAAGATAAAGGTTTAGAAAACTCAATCCGTGTTTTTGAATTATTAAAAACTATTCAAAACGAAAACCAAACTGAATAAATCATATGACCGATGGTGCATTATTAATTAATAAACACGCAGGCATTAGTTCTTTTGATGTAATTAGAATATTACAAGAGGAACTAATAAAACAGAACAATGTAAAAAAAAGAGATCTACCAAAGCTAGGACATTGTGGAACGCTTGATCCATTTGCAACTGGATTATTGGCCGTTTGTGTAGGCAAGGCTGTCAAGCTGGCGCAGTATTTTTTAGGTGCGTTTAAATCATACGAAGGAGTAATTCTTTTTGGCAAAACTACAGTTCCAGGTGATCCTACGGCTCCAGTTTCAGAGACTAGAGAGCAATTACCTGAGAGCTTACAAGAACTACAAACAATGGCTCTCAAATGGACGAAACAAGCTTACATGCAAACTCCACCCATGCATTCTGCCAAAAAAATAAATGGCCAAAAACTTTACGAATTAGCCAGAAAGGGAATAGAAATAGAAAGGCAACCAAAGCTTTGTCAACTCTATAGATTTGAAATTACAGAATATGATAAACCCACAGCCAAGTTTGTACTCACATGTAGCTCAGGAACATATATTCGGACATTAGCTCAGGATTTTGCTCGTTTTTTTGATACAGTAGGCATGTTAGAAAGTCTTACACGCACCGCGATTGGATATTTTGAGCTGAAAAATGCATATACTGCACAACAAATTAGAAACGCCATGAGTGAAGGAAAATCCTTTAAGGATTTTTCATGTTTTATACCTTTTGATGAAATTTTAAAAAATTACGACCAAGCTGAGGTTTCGACTGACGAGGTTAAAGAAATAGCTCAAGGTAACCAAAAAATTTTATTTCAAATTTTAAAAAGAATAACAAAACCAAAAGAAATATCTAATTCGTTTTCTCCACCAGAAAACCTGATTGCCCTATTCCATAAAACTAAACTCATTGCCGTAGTTAGACAACAAGACTACAAGTGGTTAATTGAAAAAGTATTTGTGTAATTTTATTGATAATTATCTCACCATCATAGGTGCTATTTTATAACCATTATGTGTTTTCCATTTTAAAATAACTTTGTCTCCATAAACTCCAGAGAGCCGATCGTTGATTTCACTCTGATCCATATCTAGCGTGGATTTCAGATCCATCTCAATAACCTTAGTTCCTATAGTTAGCCCTAATTTTTCTACACTTGCTTTGTTTTGCAAACTACTAACAACAAGTTCACGATCCTTATTTTTATTTAATTTATATGTAAGCTTAAGACCACTTTCATTGTTAAAAACAGGTAATTCAAAATGTTTTTTTGAAAACCAAATTCTACCGTGTGGGAAATCAAAAATAACAGGTGCCCTGCCTAAAAAACCCATGCCAATTGTTATACCTGGATATTTCTGATCTGTAAAATTACTATCTTTTACATCTTCACTAATAGACTTTTTAATTAAAATATCATGATTATTTTGAAAAATTTTACTAGCAAATACCTGTTTTGCACAAGAAAGAGCAAAATTTTCAGCATAGTTTATATCTTTTTTTATCCATGGAGAGTGAATCAATAATGCTTCTTCTTTGCCAGTATCCCAGCGGGCTCCATAAATTTTATTTTTATTTTGTGTCAATTCACAATGACTTTTGAAATCACCATAGTTATTTTGAGACACTTCGATCCAAAAATAATCAGAACCTCCAGAAAAACCGTTTTTATCCCAAATTTTTACCTCTGTCGGTGCACGGGGATCCAGCTCTACTACATAATTTTTAAAAAAATCCATTCCCAAAACTCCATCACAACAGGCTGCAGCAAACGAAGGGGGGCCAAAAAGCTCTACATCCAACAAAGAAAATGTTTTCAAAAAAAGTGCATATCCGCTCAAATGCGTTCTAAGCACAACCCCTTGCTGGACAACTCCAGTTCCAAAAGTCCAAAGTATTTTCTTTGGCAAAACTTCTTTGACTAAAACTAATTCAGATGGAATACCCTGTCCCTCCAACCATAACAGCGAGACAATACTTTCTTGTGTTCCAGTATCCAATAAAAACTGCCCTACCAATATTTTATCCGACACATCAAGCGTAAGTCTTACCGAATACCTCCCTCCCCACCTGCGAGCAGGAGCGCGCGTCAGTAAAACCTTTTGCATTGCTTCGTTTGGCAATTCAACAAGTGCTTCAGCAGGTGGTGGAGTTGACGTATTTTTCTGTTTTTGATTGCAAATTTTATTTTCCCTAGCAAACTTTAAATAATACTGCCATTCTTCTTTTCTCGCTAGAGCAGAGACTTTATCAAGCCACTCTTTTTCTGTAGTTTCGTACCAGAAATTAAACAAAAGTTTTGCTTTCAAAAGTGCAATTTCAGAAGATGAAGCTGAAACTTTCTGGAGCAAAAGCTCTAGAATGTCTTTTTTTGTCTTTAAGATCTCATGCCACAGCGTAGCAGCATAAACTGCTGCTATTTTATTGCCTGCTTTTACAGAAAACCAGGAGTTTGGAGTCGTATCACATTGAAATTCAGAAAAATCTCTAAACCACGGGCCATCAGTTCTTAAGTAAATTTTCGTAGCAGAAATAACGCCATCTGCCTGTACATGAAAGATAGTGTTATTTTTAGAATTTGCTTTTTCAGTTGCACGCAGTCCTTCGATGTGTACATCACGGTTTAGTGCCCATCGCTGTAGATGCGGATTGGGAGACTTAGGATTGACTTCCCAGGCTTTTTCCGTTGTTAACGACTCTTCTGAAATTGAGTAATCGGCCTTGAAATACAAATCAGCATTTGCAATACGTACGACAATAAGACTACAAAAAAATATAATATGTGTTTTCATATACTATCAAATCCTAAATTTTTGTAAGTTCAACTGTCTTGCCATGTTAGCATCAATTTTTAATCTATAAAAAGTTCCGTGCTCTAGATGTCGCTTGTTTTCAATACTGGCTTGCTCATAAAGCTTAGCCTCTAATCTGCTCTCTGCATAGGGCAACAATATTTCCCATAATTCTAGCGTGCTTTTAAAATAATCTAAAACCAAATTTCTTAGTTTTAACATATCCTGAACATTAAAGGCTGATACTGATACAGCTCCAGGAATTGAAACTTTGATCCAATTTATATCACCATGTGTTTTTATTAAATCCATCTTATTCAACACGGTGAGTCTGGGCGTGTCTATAACTTTCAGTTCTTTAAGAATATTTTCCGTAACCATATACTGCTCTTTGATTTGAGACGAACTACCATCAACAACATGAACAAGTAAATTTGCTTCATGCAATTCTTCGAGTGTTGAACGAAAAGAAGCAACCAGACCTGGTGGCAGTTTAT
>JACQAU010000249.1 GCA_016194835.1 Deltaproteobacteria bacterium | reverse complement strand
GAGCAGACAAGGAAGGTGCTTTCTACTTTAACGCCTAGAGAGGAAAAAGTGCTAAGAATGCGATTTGGCATTGGCGAAAAATCAGACCATACACTCGAAGAGGTGGGGCAGGACTTTTATGTCACGCGTGAGCGTATTAGACAGATCGAGGCTAAGGCGCTTCGCAAGTTACGACATCCATCTAGAGCAAAGCTTTTAAAAGCATTTGTGGACTAGTTTATAAAAACTATCTTTGCTATGGCGCGTTGTTTGTTATTTATTTAAGCTTGCAGTTTTTTAAATTTATGACAACATTAGGTTTAAGGATCTGAAATTAAAGGAGATATAAAAATGAAGAAAATTTTATTAGTATTAGGACTCTTGAGCTTATTTATAAGTTTTTCAACCCCAAGTTTTGCATCACATAAGTTTGGGATATTTGGTGACACAACCATGTACAAACCCACTAATGTTAGTGGCGCAAAAGCTAAACTAAACTTTGGTGGTGGTGCAACTATGGAGTTTGGACTTGGTCCAAAAATAGGTTTAGAGCTTGGAGCTTTTTATTTACAAAATAAGTATGAAGCCACTAGCGCAGTACTAACAAAAAACGTCACAGCACCTTTGCTTTTACGGATTTGGTTTATTCCTACAATTTCTGTAGGTGTAGGTGGGTATTTTTCATATGGACTTGGCAAAGTAACAGTTGCTAGTACAGATTTTGATTACTCTGCAGCGTCCTTATCTCAAACTGATTTCGGACTTATGGGTGCATTAGGTTTTAATTTCAAGGTTGGCCCAACGGTTGCTCTGGTATTAGAAGGTAGATATGCATATGGGCTAAAAGACATTGATACTTCAGCAACAACATCAAAAAGCACCAATATCATTGGAATGGTAGGTCTTAGATTTGGTGGCACCAAATAAACCTTAATGACAAAGTTTAATAATCAAGTCTCCTTCTTTGTTATTTTGTTTAAAATGGAGTGAAGTTTGCTCCCTTTTTTTATTTTTTAATAGGAAAAATTAGGGTATTAAATTGCTATTAGTGTGTATAGGCCTGTAGCTCAGCTGGTTAGAGCGGTCCGCTCATAACGGACGGGTCGGGGGTTCAAGTCCCTCCAGGCCTAGTTTTTCAAACATATGCTTCGCAATACTTCGTCAGACTCCTCCTTCCTCCCGCAGTGTATTTCTATATACACTTTGGTCGGGCGTCGTCGTCTTTCTCGTCTTGCTCACATCTGTTTGAAAAACTGGCTATAGACTATTACACACCACATGGGACTTGAAGCGAGACAAGCGTGGGTGCTTATTTAAATCCCGACAGGTATTAACTCAAACTTTTCTACGTCTACAAGCCCCTTATCAGTAAGTTTTAGTTTTGGAATCACTGGTAGACTTAAAAACGCAAGTTGTAAAAATGGTTCTTTTAATACACAGCCAATGTGACAACTGGCTTCTCTTAAGTTTTCAATGTCTTTTTTAAGTGCTTGAGGAGTTTTTTCGCTCATTAATCCTCCAAAAGGCAAAGGCAAATGTGCCATCACATTTTCGCCGCCCACCACACAAAACCCACCTCCTGATTGAGCTAATACAGCTAAGGCCAATCTCATCTCCTTAAGATCTTTTCCAACGACAATTAAATTATGACTATCGTGTCCTACACTAGATGCTATAGCTCCTTTTAGGTTTTCTCCAAAACCAGTTACATATCCATTAGATGGTTTTGAGTTATGACCATGGCGTTCTAAAACTGAAAGTCTAGCTACCCTGGGAGATTCACTCGACATGACTTCGTGTGAAGTCAAAATTTTTCCTTCTAAAACTCCAATCACATTAACTTGCCCACTTGGACCTTTTAACTGTTCTGGATCAGGCAAAAGAGCACAAATTGTATTTTTTGCTGAATAATATGGCACCTTAGAAAATCCCATCTCATTAACGTTTTGACCACGCTTATATACATCTATAGTTTCACAAGTCTTAGGGTCTCCCAAAACTGCAAAATCTGCCTGATAACCAGGTGCAATAGCTCCAATACGATTAACTCCTGTATTGAGTCTATAATGTCTTGCCACACCCCACGACGCTACTCTGTAGGCTATTTTTGGTAACACTCCTCCACGAATACTTTCTCTAACTAAATAATCCACATGGCCTTCAGTCGCAATATCATATGGATTTCGATCGTCTGTACAAAAACCAATGCTGGTCGAAGTTGCCATGTTAATCAGAGGCAAAAGTGCCCTCAAGTCCTTGGCTACGCTGCCTTCTCTAATCCAAATATCCATACCTTTTGTGAGCTTTTCTTTAGCTTCTTCTAGCTCTGAACTCTCATGGCAAGAACTAATGCCTGACGAAGCATAAGCAGATAACTCCAAACCTCTAAGCATTGGACAATGTCCATCAATGGGCATAGGTGAAAATGCTTCGATTTTTTCTAAAACCTCTTTTTGTGCATTGATTACACCCGGAAAATTCATTACTTCTGCCAGCCCTAAGGCGCGTGGATGGTTGGCTAGTGACCACAAATCTTTAGCGTTTAAAATGCCTCCACCATTTGTTTCTAAATGTGTAGCTGGAACACATGAACTTAGCATCACAAAAAGATCCATCTGTAAAAGTTCTGAGGCATTCAGGAAAAACCGCAAGCCCTCAAGTCCAATTACATTGGCAATTTCATGGGGGTCACAAATAGCTGTAGTTGTACCTCTTGGCATAACGGCTTTTTCAAAATAATGAGGCAACATCATGGAGCTTTCAACATGTACATGAGCGTCAATAAATCCAGGAACTAAATAGTAATTTCTACCCTGAATTTCCCGTTTAGCTTTCAAGCCGGGTTCAAGTCCGACAATAGTGCCATCTACAATGGAGAGATCCCCCGTTTTCCAAGTGCAAGAAAAAACATCCAGGTATTGGACATTGCGTAGGATCAAATCACAGCTGGTTTTGCCAACTGCGGCGTCAATGCGTTTTTGTAGTTTCTCTAAGCTAATTTTTTTGTTAAGCATAGTATAAGTGATACATGATTCTCATTACTGGGGCAAGTAGCGGTATTGGCGAGGCCACTGCAAAAGCTTTTGCAAAATTAAAACAAAACTTAATACTAATAGCCAGACGTATAGACCGTCTCGAAAAACTCTCACAAGATATAAGAGCAAAATATCAAGTCCAGGTTATACCATTTGAACTTGATATCAGAAGCAAAGATGCTGTATTTGGCATCGTAAAACGCAACGAGGAGCTTTTCTCTAAAACTCAAGTTCTTGTCAATAACGCAGGACTAGCAAAAGGATTTGAACGTTTTCCTAACTGTGAACTTTCAGATTGGGAAACCATGATTGATACCAACATTAAAGGCTTACTTTACATTACAAAAGCAGTTTTGCCTTATATGTTAAAAACAAACGAGGGCCATATTGTGAACATTGGCTCTGTAGCTGGGCATTGGAATTATCCCCATGGCAATGTGTATTGTGCCACTAAATCTGCTGTAAAAGCTTTGACTGAGTCATTACGCATGGGAAGCAATCACATGGTGTGTTTCAAGGCCAAAACATGTCAACGTACAGGAGCTTATTATTTTCCCTACAGATCAAGCTTCTGTAAATTTAATTCATAAGAAAGAGAAAAAACACAATTCATGAAAAATAAAATGCATGAAAAAATAAAACCAAAACAAAAAACAACAAAAAACTCACAAAAAGTATATATTGAAAAGATTTTAAATATTTTAGAAGGGCATGTTCCTATCGCAACTTCTGCAAAATGGGACAATGTGGGGCTCCTGGTGGGAGCACATGAATGGGAAACAAAAGGTGCGGTTTTGTCTATAGATTTAACTCCGCAAGCTTTAAAAATAGCAAAAAGAGAAGATATTAATTTAATTATCACTCATCACCCTTGTTTTTTCCCAAAAGCGCATTCCATATCAAAACTTGTAAAGGAGAAAAACTTTAGTCCTAGCACTCTAGCGTTAGAAGCATATGAGAACAAAATAGCTGTTATTGCATGCCACACTAATTTTGATTGTTCAGCTCTTGAAGTAGCGGAAGCTTTTTCACAAGCTCTAGGCTTGAATGCACAAGGAAAACTCATACCCGAAGATGCAGAATTGTTAAAACTTGTTGTTTTTGTTCCTTCTACGCATTTAGAGACGGTCAGACATGCTATTTGCGAAGCAGGAGCAGGACATATTGGTCATTACGATTTTTGTACTTTTAGTGCAGCCGGTGAAGGCACGTTTAGGGGTAGCGCGGCAAGTAAGCCGTTTTTGGGTAAAGCCGAAAAACTCGAAAAAACTCAAGAACTTAGACTCGAAACTATTATCCCTAATACACTAAAAGTCCGCGTTTTGAAAGCGCTTTTTGAGTCTCATCCCTACGAAGAAGTAGCCTATGATCTTTACTCAGTAGTGCAAACTCCTACAGCCTTGGGACTAACAAAGGGACTTGGTTATGGAGTTTGGGGTGATTTTTCTCAATTAAAAGTCTTTTCAGATTTACTTCAAGATGTTAAAAAGCTTTTTCAGCGGTCGTGGTTAAAGGTAACTTTATCACAATCGATTGAAAACTTTGCAAAAGTTAAACGTGTAGCTTTTCTGCCAGGAAGTGGTGGTGAGTTTATTCATCCTGCGTTAAACTTAAAGTGTGAAGTTTTTATTACTGGAGAAGTGAGTTACCATGAAGCTCTTTTTGCGAGTAATCATGGTTTGACAATTATGGAACTTGGGCATACAGAAAGCGAAATGTTCTTTTTTCCCACCTTACGGCAGTGGTTTATAAAAGAAAACCGCAACGGTTTTATACTCATTGAAAACATCGAACAAAAAAGTACTTGGTTGCAAACGTCTGATTTCAAAGGAGGCCAA
>JACQAU010000065.1 GCA_016194835.1 Deltaproteobacteria bacterium | reverse complement strand
CCATTATTTTAGCACATGACCAAACGGGTTCGACAAAGGATATAGATACGTTGAGTGACATTTCTGGGCTCAAAAGTGCATACGATAAGGCACGAAAAGAAACTAAAATTGACACTATACTTGAACAAGTGACGGTAGCGGAATGTCCCTTCGATTATGAAACACGAATCGAACAGCAGAACATCCCTGGGCTCAAAAATATTCAAATTTTCGTTCCAGAAAAGCACGATCTAGCATTGATGAAAGTTGTTCGAGGAGATGAAAATGATATTGAAGGGATTATTCGTATTCACCAAGCGTCGGGATTAAATCCTCATTTGTTGATTTCACGTTTTTGTAATGAAATGGGGCATGTCCACGGAGATCCTAGAAGACTGCGATTCAATTTTCTCAATACTATTGAAAGAGTATTTGGATCAGATGCCCTTAGAGAGGCTGAATCTGCCGTCATCCAGAAATTTGGATCTATTGAGTAATATTAATCTAGTGTATATGAGTATTATGCCGTTGGTTTCTTATGTAACAAAACTACACTGAAAGCAATTACAGTTCCAGCTATCGCAGCTGCAACTACATCTGTAATAAAATGCCTGCCAGAAAAAACTCTAAAAAAACCTGTAAAAAAAATAAGATAGAAAGATATGATAAAAGAAAGTTTTAAAAGTATAGGATGAAACTTCCTTCCCATTAAGCAAAGAATTGCAGTTACGGTTGACACTGCTGCAAAACTAGTATGACCAGAATAAAAAGATGTATAGTGCGCTATGTCTAATCCACTTTGGCTGGGATCACTATAAACAAAAGGCCTTGGTCTTTGTATGATGAGTCTACAAATTTCATTTAGAGCGCCATTCCAAATAGTGGCTTGAAGGATTAATAAAGAATCAATGAAAAATTGAATACAAGATGCTTTTAGACTAATTATTTTTGAGAAAAATAAAAAGAATGCCCAAAATAATATTAAACAAACACTAAACGCGCCTGAAAGATTTTGGGACCAAAAAGAGAGACCATCTGCTTCTTCTATCTCTTTGCCAAGTGTGATTTGGTCAAGAAAAAAAACGTTTTCTTTCACACAACTAGATGGATTTATTGCACATTTAGGTTTTATAAAACTTGGGCGTAAGGAAAAGGCTGATGCCCAAATTAGCATAGGAATAGCAATTAACAGTATATCAGCCCAAAAAAGATGGGAGGGTGTTTTTAGTTTGTTAAATATTTTTGGCTTCATTTTTTGTCTAATTCAAGTTACTTTATCATTCTTTAGAATCTTATATTTGAATAGCGTTTTTAACAATACGTTCTTGCAGTCAAATATAAGCTATCTAAAATGAAACTGTTTTTAAAGGAGGAAATTATGTCTACAACAAATACTTTTAATACAACTATTAAGGTTAGTGCATTGGCACCTGATTTTAAAGCTAAGGCTTATGTAGCGGGTCAATTTAAGGATATCAGTCTTAAGGATTATCAAGGCAAATGGGTTTGTCTTTTCTTTTATCCTTTAGATTTTACTTTTGTATGTCCCACAGAGATTAGAGCTTTTGGTCAGAAAGAAGTTGAATTTAAAGAACTCGGATGTCAAATTCTTGGCTGCAGCTCGGATAGTGAATATTCACACAAAGCCTGGTTTGAAAGAGATTTGCAAGAAGTAAAATTTCCGGTGCTAGCAGATACTGCGCATTATATTTCTCGTGATTATAATGTATTGATCGAAGAAAAAGGCATTGCACTTCGTGGTACTTTCCTGATTGATCCAAAAGGGATTTTGCAGTGGATGAGTATTAACGCACTTGGTACTGGCAGATCAGTTGACGAAGTTTTGAGAACTTTGCAAGCACTAAAAACTGGCGAATTTTGCCCAGCGGATTGGAAACCAGGTAAACCAACACTTAAGGTATAGCTAAATAAAATTTTATGGAAGGGAATATATTTGCTGAAAAAGTTAAATTTCTATTTAGAAAAGGCAATATTTTTTGGCAAAGACATTCTATCCAAAGAATTATTGAAAGAAATTTTACTACATCTGAAATAAGACAGATTGTTTTATCTGGAGATATTATTGAATACTATCCTGAAGCTAAGCCTCTTCCTAGTGGTCTATTTTATGGTTGTGCTTCAAATAGAACTGTACATGTAGTTATTGCATTAAATATTTACGAAAAAATGGTATATGTTATTACTGTATATGAACCTGATTTAGATCATTTTGAATTAGATCTTAAGATAAGGAAAAAAAATGAGTAAAAAAAATATTTGCCCATTATGTGGAGGAGAAAAAAAGAAAGGAAAAACTACTTTTAGCGTAGATCTTAATTTTGGCGTAGTAGTTATTCGAAATGTACCAGCCTTGGTTTGTAAGAGATGTGGAGCCGATTGGTTGTCGCATTGTGTTAGCAATAAAATTGAACAAGCAGTAAAAGATGCCAGAAAAAAACAAAACTTAGTAGAAGTGTCATTTTACGAAAAATTAGTTAGTTAAAGTGAATTATTATGTCAATTTTTTACTGCTAGCTATTTTTATAAACCTTTAGTTTAATTAAATATAAGGTATATGGGAGTGTAATATTTAGCTCCAAATCAATTGTATCTCCATGGAGGGAAAACGAGATGCGTACTTTAAATAAGATTAAATTAATTGTTGGTTTATTTGGTATTATTTGTATTTTTCCGGCGTGTTTGGGTAACATAGATCAGTTAAAATCTACCGAAACAACTCCACAAGTAACCCCAGTTGTTGGCGATAGAGCTGAACGTCCCATTGTTGTAATTGGACGTTATGAGTCCTCAATCGTTGGTGGCTCACATATTAAGTTTATACAAAGGTCAAATAATTTAGATCTTTTAGATATGTCATTTTCAATACTTGGTGCTCAGGGCAGCGCAGAGCAGGGCATAGGTGCAAACGTAGGTGAGCTCAAAAGATTTGTCGTAGATAACAAAAACTTCTATACTCCTCCTCCTGGAGAAGGGATTACTAGTTACGGTACTTTAGATGTTACAGATCTTAAACACAACAAACTGCGTATTTGTGGAGTGAGTGGTTCTGATAAGTGTATAAAAGCAGGACTTAGGATTTATACAACAGGAACACCAGGGCCCGGGCTTTGGAATGCGGTAGAGGGTTACGGACTTCCTATTTTGAGTAGTGGCAATGCAATTGGCTTAGATTCGGCTGGCGCTTTGACGTTATATGAATATGCAATTGGTCCACTGCATGTTGTGAGACTTTGTCATTTCACACAGACTGCTTGTCCTCAAGATTTAGGTGACCCACAAGAGCCATTTAAAATTCCAGTTGCTGTTAATTTTTCAGACGCAGCCCAGGGCAGTTATGCCAGTAAGCTCGTTATAGAGT
>JACQAU010000292.1 GCA_016194835.1 Deltaproteobacteria bacterium | reverse complement strand
CTATATTTTATCTGCGTAAAAATGCAAAATGGTCGGATGGTAAACCAGTCACAGCTCATGACTTTGTGTTTTCATGGCGGATGACATTGGATCCAAAAACAGCTTCTGAGTATGCATTTTTTCTCTACCCAATTAAGAATGCTGAAGCAATCAATCAAGGGAAACTTGCCGGCACTGAATTGGGCGCTAAGGCAGTGGATGATTACACACTGAAAATTGATTTTGAAAAACCGTGTGGATACTTTCTAGGTATTACTGCATTTCCGACCCTATATCCAGTGAGAGAGGATTTTTATAATCAACGCAAGGACCGCTATGCTGCAGATGCATCAGATTTATTAAGCAATGGCCCTTTTGTATTAACAAAATGGTTGCATGGAGCCTCATTGCAACTTGATAAGAATCAATATTATTGGGATAAAAATAGAATCAAAGTAAGTCGAATTGATATCCCTTATATTACTCCTGATAACAACGCGCTTTTTAATTTATTTAAAGACAAAAAAATAGATATGTTAACTCCTATTCCTAAAGACGACCTTCCTAAGGCACAAAGAGAAGGTTTTGATATGAAAAGTTTTGCAGACGGAAGCATTTTTTTCATGGAGTTCAATTTTAGAGAAGGACGGGCTGTTGTAAATAAAAATTTAAGGAAAGCACTGCAAGCAGTTTTTGATCCTAAAGAACTTGTAAACAAAGTTATTGGTATTCCAGGAACAAAGCCAGGGTATTATTTGATCCCAACATGGCTAAAGGGAGTCAAGAGTTCTTTTAGAAAAGAATTTCCTCTGGTACAAAATAAGAAAAATATTGCTGAAGGTAAAAAGTACTTAGCATTAGCTATGAAGGAACTGGGATTAAAAACACCACCTTCTTTGATTTGGTTAACTGGGGATACCGTTACCACAGCAAAAGAAGCAGAGTATTTTCAAAATTTATTTAAAACAACTCTAGGGATAGACTTAAAAATTGATAAACAAATCTTTAAGCAAAGACTAGCTAAAATGACAGCAGGTGAGTTTGATATTGTTGCTGCAGGATGGGGACCGGATTATGCAGATCCAATGACTTTTGCAGATTTGTGGACAAGTTGGAATGAAAATAACCGTGGCAAATATTCTAACCCAGCATATGACAAGCTTATTCGTGAAGCGCAAGCCACTGCGGATCCAAAAAAGAGAATGAATGCAATGGCACAAGCAGAGAAAATTGGCTTGGATGACCTGGTTGTGATTCCAACTTATGAACGAACAGTTGTTTATTTAGAACACCCTTGGATCAAGGATGTCGTCAGGCATTCTATAGGACCAGACCCGGATTTTACCTGGGTTAGTGTTAACAAATAGATTCTGCTGAATTTTAGCAGAATCTAATTAGTATAGTTTTAAGTTGACGCCATGCATTTTGTTCCCGGTGATCCTATATCTGGGAACAAAGCAATGAGTATCGAAATACGTAAAAACTTGGAAAAAAAATATGGGTTGGACCAGCCTGTTTTAAAACAGTATCTTTATTTTTTGGGCAATATGGCGCAGGGAGATTTTGGGATTTCGTTTACACAACAAAACCGATCAGTAAACGATATAATCGAAAGTCATTTTCCTGTTTCAGCTGGTTTAGGCATTTTGGCTCTTATTTTTGCTACTGCTGGTGGTGTCTTATGGGGTACGCTTGCAGCACTGTATCGAGGAAAAGTTTCAGATCAACTCATAATGTTTGGAGTGATCCTGGGTATCTCTGTTCCTAGTTTTGTTTTTGCAGCCTTAGGACAATTCCTATTGACAGAGCTCAATAAGTATTTTGGTTATACTATTTTGCCAGTTGCGGGTTGGGGCAGTATTTTACACATGTTGCTTCCTGCTTTAGTACTGGGACTGGGAACGATGGCATTTTTAACAAGGCTCATGCGTTCTTCTTTGTTGGAGGTTGTCAATCAAGATTATATACGAACGGCTAAGGCAAAAGGTTTAAATAGTTTTCGTATATTTTTTGCTCATGAACTGCGTAATGGTATTTTACCAGTTGTTACGTATTTAGGTCCTGCTATTGCATTTCTTACTACAGGAGGCTTTGTTGTAGAGACTGTTTTTGCTATTCCAGGTTTGGGTCGTTACTTTGTTCAAGCAACACAACAATTGGATTACACCGTGATTATGGGTTTGACTGTGTTTTATGGTGCATTTTTGGTAGGAATGGTTGTACTAGTGGATATTTTGTATGGTTTTATTGATCCTAGAATCAGTTTAGCTAAAAGCTAAGGAACTAAAGTTTGGAAAAAGAATTGATCTTGCATGAATCAGCTTTTGAGCCTGCTACGAAAGACAGGCAGTTACATCAGATTAGCCGTCCCTCGCTTTCTTATTGGCAAGACGCGTGGATAAGGCTCAAAAAAAATCGACAAGCCTATATATCGTTAATAATAATAATTTTTATGCTTTTGTTTACACTTTTGGGTCCATTTCTTTGGACAATGAATCCATCTCATCAGGATTTAAACAGGATTTCAGAGGGTCCTACATTTAGTAAGACTGCAGTTGTTTTGGGTGAGTTAGATGTTTTTGAACCTACGATTGATCCTCGTTTGCCTGAATCTCCCGTGTCTAATGGTTTAGAGCTTGTAGCGCCTAAAGAGTTTAATATTTTTGGGGTGTCTTCTACGCAATCAGTAAGGTTAAAGTGGAGTCATGTTGTTGGTGCCAGTGGTTATGCTATTTACAGGGGTGAGACTAAGCCAGATAAAAATCAAAATTTTGGGGTGCCACTTGCTGTGATTGAAGGCGGCAACCATCTCAGCTACGAAGACCAGTTTAACTTAGAAAATAAAACTTATTATTATACTATTGTTGCAAAAAACGCGGAGGAATCTAAAAATGCAAAAACTATCAAAGTCAGTCTTCCTTCTACAATATCATTAGATGAAGCCTTGCAGCTGTACCCGCAGTCAAAAGCTGGCATAAAAGGGGGCCTAAAAGTTGGAATGACCATTAAGCTTCTGAGTCACCCTTTAGGGACAGATTATTTAGGCAGAGATCTTCTGGCTAGGCTTATGTTTGGAGCTAGAGTTTCATTATTTATAGGTTTTTTTGCTCCATTTTTGGCTTCAATTATTGGCATTTTTATTGGTGGTATATCGGGTTTTTTTGGTGGAGCCGTTGATCACTGGCTTATGAGAATTGCTGATTTTGTGTTAGCTCTACCGTTTTTGCTTTTTATGATTTTATTTAAAGTCGTATTAGGTGCAGGTGCTGGTGAAAGCGGGATTCAGGCACTGCTAATAGCCATGGTGATCTTGTCATGGACAGGTCTTGCACGACTTACGCGTGGTCAACTCTTGCAGCTTAGAGAATCCGAGTTTGTGCAAGCTTCGAGATTGCTTGGGGCAAAATCGTTTTATATTATTTTAAGGCATTTGTTGCCAAATACATTAGGTGTGATTTTGGTCTCTATTACTTTTGCAATCCCGAGTGCTATTTTTACAGAGGCTTTTTTGTCATTTATAGGGATGGGAGTTGTTCCCCCCACACCTTCGTGGGGTAGTATGTGTAATGATGGAATTCAAACTTTTCTTACGTATCCTCATGAGAGGTCAAGATAAATGGCTGAAGTTGTTTTAGAGGTTCAAGATTTGAAAGTCGAATTTGATACTTATGGAGGAGTGATCAAAGCAGTTAGAGGTGTGAGCTTTAATGCTTATAAAGGCAAAACTTTGGCAATTGTAGGAGAAAGTGGATGTGGAAAATCCGTCAGTGTACAAGCAGTGATGGGACTTATCCCGGTGCCTCCAGGGCGCGTGACATCAGGCATAGTAAAACTACGCGGTAATAACATATTAGGTCTGTCGCATTCAGAAATGAACAAAGTGCGGGGAAAAGAAATCGGGATGATTTTTCAAGATCCTATGACTTCTCTAAATCCAACAATGACGGTAGGTAAGCAAATAACAGAGACGTTGAGTGTGCATGAGGGTATTGGTCGAGGAAGAGAGGCAAAGAAAAGGGCGATTGATCTTTTAGAAAAAGTTCATATCCCTGAAGCCGCAAACCGTGTGAGACATTATCCATTTCAATTTTCTGGTGGGATGAGGCAGAGAGTGATGATTGCAATGGCAATAGCTTGTAAGCCTAGTATTTTAATTGCAGATGAGCCCACAACTGCTTTGGATGTTACGATTCAAGCTCAGATTTTACATTTACTCAAGGACCTTCAAAGAGAAAACGAAATGTCACTTATTTTGATTACTCATGATTTAGGTGTAGTGGCACAAATGGCAGACGAGGTCAATGTCATGTATGCAGGGCGGATTATTGAGTTCGGGCCCGTAGATGACATTTATTACCGTTCGCAGCATCCTTACACTATAGGCTTAAGGGCTGCAATGCCTTCGAGTGAAGAAGGGGCAAAGCGAAAATTGCAACCAATCGAAGGTTCACCGCCTGACCTTTTTCATCCCCCTATAGGATGTGGTTATTTTGATCGTTGTCCGTATGCAATGAAAATTTGTGAATCAAATGAACCTGAGCCGTTTTTAGTGGGAAATAACCATTACAGCCGTTGTTGGTTACATCACCAGAGATCTCAGACAAAGCTAGCGGATTTTATTAAGCAAGACACAAAAATTTATAAAAATAATGAAATAATGAGTTGAAGCAATTGGAAGTTTATGATTTTAGAAATTAAAAATTTAAAGAAATATTTTGAAATCAAAAAGGGAGAATTTTTGCATGCCGTGGATGATGTAAATCTCTCTATCCAAGAAAACGAAATTGTAGGATTAGTTGGTGAATCAGGTTGTGGAAAGTCTACATTGGGGCGCACTGTGGTTGGTCTTTATGATAAAACTGCAGGAAGTGTTTCTTACAGAAACCAGATTTTACCTAAAAGTTATTCGAGTTCAGATTTTTGGAAATATTCACGCGAAATACAAATGATTTTTCAGGATCCTTACTCGGCATTAAATCCAAGGATGACAGTTAAGGAAATAGTGGCTGAAGGCCCACTGATTCATGGTTTGTGGAAAAAAAATGCAATAAACGACAAGGTTGCTTATTGGTTAAACAGAGTTGGGTTGCCCAGGGATCATATGTCGCGTTATCCCCATGAGTTTTCGGGTGGGCAGCGACAGCGTATTGGGATTGCTAGAGCGTTGGCGTTGGAGCCAAAATTAATAATTTGCGATGAGCCTATTTCTGCGTTGGATGTTTCAGTGCAGGCCCAGATTATTAATTTGATGGGTGAACTGAAGGAAAGCTTTGGTTTAACGCTTTTGTTTATTGCGCATGATTTATCGATGGTTCGCTATGTTTCAGATCGTATGGCGGTTATGTATTTAGGGGCATTGGTGGAGCTTGGACAGTCGTATGAGGTTTATTATAGTTCGCTACATCCTTATACGCAGTCTTTGATAGCCTCTAATCCCGAGCCTGATCCTGAAAAAGAGAGACATCGCAAATTTATTATATTAAAGGGGGAGATCCCTTCGCCGGTTAATCTAAAGCCCGGGTGTCGTTTTGCGGGTCGCTGTCCCAAGGTTATGGATATTTGTCGTGGTACAAATCCGGTATGGAAAGAAATTAAGCCTAGTCATTTTGTGTCTTGTCATTTATTTTAAAACACTTCGTGTTTTGTATTTTAAAACACTTCGTGTTTTGTATTTTAAAACACTTCGTGTTTTGTATATTAGTGTACGTTATTTCTTGATATTGTCATAATTTTATGACAATATCTATAGAGAGCTAAACACATGAAAGCCGTACGCATACATAAGAAAAAGGAAATTGAAACTGGAAGAAGAAGGTTAGGAGAAATGATATGAAATCTTATATTGAAGCAAAATCAATGAGTGATCTTGGTAAAATAATGCGGCTTCCGAAAGGACAGATATCTAAAATTGAAATGAGAACAAATTTAGTCATTGCCATTAAGAAAAATATTGAAAAAATGAACTTCACTCATGCCAGAGCTGCTCAACATGCGAGAGTGGGAAGAACTGTCATTACTTCCATTATGAATGGAAATACAATTCATATTTCCACCGATCGTCTCATTGATATTGCACAAAATTTAGGATTAACTATAACTCTAAAAGTAGCTTAGGACTTCTAATTAGACACAGTTTCGAAATCTACAAGGTACCAATCCTTTTTGTCTTCATCCCACACAAATTGTCTGGCTTCGTCTATTAGAGTTTTAAACTCTTTTTTAAAGTGTTTTAGGTTTTTAAGTTGTGTTGCAAGTTTTCTAAGTTTATCTGCTATATCGTTTTTGCCTTCTTCCTCCAAATCATTCGCTATTACTTTAGCTAACACAAGTTCAGTGTCATATGATATTGCTGTTATATGTACAAACGAAATGCTACTTAAAAACCGATCCCCAGTCAGTGATCCATTTACTTTTGTTGTGATGATATACTCAGTTGCCGTCTCTATAATTTGAACGCGGTTTATTTCTGTTGAGTCTACTTTTTCAGAATTTTGAACATAGTCTAATACATAAATCATTGGATCACGTTTCCGTGTGTCGGCATGTGTAAAAAAGTAGTTTATTAAAAATGGGATTCTGATGACTTGGTCCGGTTTTTCGCCAGTTTCCTTATCAATTTCAAAAACATGCGTTGTATTTCCTGCGCCTAAAAACTTTCCAAGCCTAAATTTTTTTCCGTTGTAAATAACTATATCTCCAGCTTTTAGTGTCAACACGACTTTTTGGTAATTGTCGTATGATTTTACGGCTGGGATTAATCCTGCTGATGGTTCTTGTGCGCCAGTTAAAGCAGGAATTAAAGATATAAGCCTAGATACAATACCAGTTATTTTTGGCGGATTATTTACTTCAAAATTTGTTAAATCATAAGTTTGAGGTTTATCTTCTTCTTGCAATTCTAACTGAGCTAATTGTTCTTTTTGAGTATTCGTGAGAGATTCGTAGTCTTTTACTATCTTTTCTGGCTTTTCTGATTTGGTGGTATCACTATCAAGTGAGAGTAAATACCGTCTAAATAAAGGGTTGTTTTTGTAAAGTTTTGTAAATTGTATGTCTACTTCATGTCTTATCTCTGATGGATTAATATATAATATTTTTTTTAATAACAGCTCACACTCGGTTGTTGAAAGAGCAAATGCATTTTGAACTAGTGTAGCGCCAATACAAATGACTGCTAAAGTAATAAAGTGCTTTTTAATTGACATTAATTGTTTCCACACACTCAGGAGATTATAACACTTTATTGGCATTAACGCAATGCATTAGTGTTTATGTATGGATGTCTGGAAAAGAATTGCTTTCTTAAATGTTATTTAATAGCTTACGGAGGGTAGCATATTTAACAAAAATAAGGAGGAACACCATGACCGACGAACATAAACCTTATATTCCGACTACAGCTTCGGTTGCTGAACTTACACTAGTGCCCATACTGATGGGAATTGTTTTAGGCATTGTTTTTGGTGCCTCTTCTCTTTATTTGGCGCTCAAAGTAGGTATGACGGTGAGTGCTTCTATCCCGATTGCTGTATTATCAATTACTTTGTTTAAAGCTTTTTCTAAACTATTTGGATTAAGAAAATCTACCATATTAGAAAATAATATTGTTCAAACCACTGGCTCCGCTGGCGAATCTATTGCATTTGGAGTGGCAGTGACTATGCCTGCGCTTCTGATTTTGGGATTCAATATGGAGCTCAGTCGGATCATGTTAGTTGCTGTTTTGGGCGGGCTTTTGGGTGTTCTGATGATGATCCCACTTCGTTATGCTCTTATTGTAAAGGCACACAAAGAATTAAAGTATCCCGAGGGTACTGCGTGTGCTGAAGTTCTTATTGTTGGTGAAAAAGGTGGAACGAGTGCTAGGACTGTGTTCGGTGGTTTCTTTTTTGGCCTGTTATATAAATTTCTAAACGTTGGTACTAAGCTTTGGAATGACGTTCCCTCAAAGGCTATTGGATGGTTCAAGGGTGCTTCAGTATCTGCCGAGGTTTCGCCAGAGTTACTTGGTGTGGGTTATATTATTGGTCCCCGTGTTGCGTGCATTATGGTGGCTGGAGGAATTTTATCGAGTTGGGTATTGATCCCGATGATTAAACTTTTTGGTGAAAGTCTTACACAGCCTTTATTTCCTGCAACCAAATTAATTTCTGAATTAAGTCTTCATGAAATCTGGAGAAATTATGTTCTTTATATTGGAGCTGGAGCTGTGGCGGCTGGTGGTATTATTAGTCTTTGTCGCAGTTTGCCTACAATTGTTCGTTCGGCTTCGGCGGGTCTAGGTAATTTGAAAACATCCGGACTTGCTAAAAAAGTACTTTCCAGGGTGGAGCAAGATATATCAATAAAATATGTCCTTGTAGGGTGTGCATTTTTGATAATTGCAATTTGGTTAGCTCCTATGCTCAATATGAATTTATTGGGAGCTTGTCTTATTATTGTATTTGGTTTTCTTTTTGTAACCGTGAGTTCTCGGATTACAGGAGAGATTGGTTCATCGTCTAATCCTATTTCCGGGATGACTATAGCTACTTTGCTTGTAACAAGTCTGATTTTTTTAGCTTTAGGGTGGGTGAGTCCAGCGGATCGGGTGACGGCTCTTAGTGTGGCGGCTGTGGTTTGTATTGCAGCGTCAAATGGGGGTACAACTGCTCAGGATCTAAAGACTGGGTATCTGGTTGGAGCAACTCCGCGTGCACAGCAGATTGGTCTTTTGTTTGGTGCGCTTACTTCGGCTGTTGTGATTGGTTATACATTAAATTTACTTAATGATGCTTCGACAGTTTACTCACAGAAAAATCTCCCAACTGCAAAGATAGAAGATGTTTCGGCATTAACACAGATGGAAGCAGTTTATGGTCCAGAGGGGGCTAAAGATAAAAATTTATATCATGTATTTCAGCTTTCAGAGACTCCAAAAGTGGGTCCTTTGGCTTTAGTCCAGCCGGGTAAGTACTTAGTGGACGATAGTGGGAGTATTAAATATTTAGTAGATCCGGGCATTAATGGGGCACTTAATAAACGAGATGATGGCAGCCCGGTCATGAAATACGAAGCTCCCAAGGCTCGTCTTATGTCTTTGATTATTGATGGTATTTTGAGCCGAAAACTGCCTTGGGGATTGGTTTTATTGGGGGTGTCGATTGCTATCGTGCTTGAGCTTTGCGGGGTTGCTTCGTTGCCGTTTGCAGTTGGGGTGTATTTGCCGCTTTCGAGTTCGGCTCCTATATTTTTTGGTGGTTTGATTAGGTATTTGGTGGATCGCAGGAGTCGCAAAAACAAAGGTGGAGACGAAGATTCTGAGTCTTCACCAGGAGTGTTGTTTTCTTCTGGGTTAATAGCGGGAGGATCGATTGCGGG
>JACQAU010000291.1 GCA_016194835.1 Deltaproteobacteria bacterium | reverse complement strand
TAAACTGGCAAACTGTTATCCGGCACTGTCATCTGACACAGACACCGCTCACTGACACAGAGTTTCTTTGAACTATAGAAACTGCTGACTAGTTACTTAGAATGTTTATTGAGCAGGACCAAACATCGGGTAGGTGGACCGGATTAAATAAAAGCTTTGAGAGATATTTTTATAAATCTGATTGGGTGTACGCGTCTAAGAATTAAACAGTAACAGTAACGATAACTGTTACAGTAGATAGTTCTCTACGCCAGTAACCGGCTGATTTTATTACATATTTAATAAACGGAATAATATACTATTATTGTCAATTTATTCTTGACCACACGTCGTTATACCTGTAGCATTGCATAGTCTTTACAGCCAAGGAGAAGGAACTCTCTTGGGTGTAAAACAGCTAAGAGTAAGGAGTTGAATTTTGTTTTTTGGAGCGTGGTTGTGCACTCAAATAGTAAGAACTTTATTGGCAAAAGCAAGCCTATCTTAGAAATTCTAGCCTTAGTGGATAAAATTGCACCCACTACAAGTACTGTGTTAATTTTAGGAGAAAGTGGTACTGGAAAAGAATTAATAGCAAGACAGCTTCATCTAAAAAGTAACCGAGCAGCTATGCCATTTGTCACTTTAAATTGTGGGAACTTGCAGGAATCACTTTTAGAATCAGAACTCTTTGGCCACGAAAAAGGATCATATACTGGAGCTAATGCTAAAAAAATAGGACTTTGCGAAATAGCAAGTGGTGGCAGCCTATTTCTAGATGAAATCGGTGAACTCTCGCTGGGTATTCAGTCTAAATTACTTCGTTTTTTACAAAATGGCGAATTTTATCGAGTAGGGGGTAAACACCCAATTCATGTGAATGTAAGAGTTATTAGTGCCACACATCGCGATTTAGAGGGGCAAATCAAAGAAGAAAAATTTAGAGAAGATTTATTCTATAGACTAAATACTATTACCTTAAAAATACCTCCATTGAGAGATAGAACTGCAGACATTCCCATACTTGTTGAATATTTTCTAAACAAAACAGGTCAAGAAAAAGTTTTTCAAATAGATCCACCGGTTTTAGAGTTATTTGCACACTACCCATGGCCAGGAAACATTAGGGAATTAGAAAATATCATAGAAAGAATGAAAATTCTTACCGAAGGCAATACTCTGTCTTTAGATGATGTCCCTATAGAAATTAGAACTCCAACCCTACAGCAGATGAAAATAAAAAAACTTGATCTGGAGTTGACTTTAGATGAAATTGAAAAAAATCATATCTTACGGGTACTTACTCATTGCCAAGGCAATAAAGCCCAAACAGCACGGAATTTGAAAATTACTCTAAAAACACTTTACAATAAGCTCCATAACTATGGCATGTTAAAAAGCACTAGAGAAACTCAAGATTTCTTGCTAAAAAGGAGTCAATTATGAATAAAAAACAGATTATTGGGAAACGAAGAGTTCAAAAACCACAACATCTCAAAGAAAGCCAAGAAAAAAGCAAGGACATCCATGCCGCGCCACTATCTCCTAAAATTAAGGAAACAGAGGTAGACATAATTGACTCAGAAGATACACATGAAAAAGAAGAAGTTCAGACACTTTCTCTTTCATCGCCAGATGGTGCTAATGGTGCTGCATTAGCAAGCGCAAGCACTACTACGGATGCCTCTACGTCATTTAAAAGCTTTAGACATCACCCGGATATGGAAAATTTTTATAGATTTATTTATGAAAACGATTTGCGTCATGAGGCGTTAACTATTTTAGATGAGGTGTTAACGCAAAAGCAAAACAAAAAACTAATTAAGCTTAGCAAGGTGCAGGCGCATTAATAATTTCCTCTTTCTTTGCACATAAAAAATTTGTAAGGTGATCCTTTGTAAGGTAGTGTTTCTATCGTCTTTAATAATGCATGTCTTCTAAGGAGATACATCGTATGAAGAAAACTTATTTACTCACACCTGGGCCAACACCTTTGCCTGAAAATATAATTTCTATTTTTGCCAGACCCATTTTGCATCACAGGACTCCACAGTTTCAAGCCTTGTTCGAAGGAGTTAAAACAGGATTGAAGTATTTATTTCAAACCAAGCAAGATGTTATTGTTTTAGCGTCTACTGGAACAGGAGCTATGGATGCTGCTGTTTCTAATTTGTTTAGTAAAGGTGATAAAGTTATTACTATCAATGGAGGAAAATTTGGTGAGCGTTGGACAAAGATATCTAAAAATTATGGGCTAAACCCAATTGAAATTAAACTAGTGCCAGGAAACGCTATTGAACCAAACCAACTCGAAACTACGGTACGCTCCAATACAGATACCAAGGCTATATTATTTCAAGCTTCTGAAACTTCTACGGGTGTTAAGATGCCCACACCAGAAATTTGTAAAATTGCAAAAGAATATAATTTGTTGACTATTTGTGATGCCATTACGGCGTGTGGTGTCTTTGATTTACCCATGGATGCTTTTGGCTTGGATGTTATGATTACAGGGTCACAAAAGGCACTTATGATCCCTCCAGGACTTTCATTTATTGCTCTAAGTGACAAAGCTTGGGCCATGAGAGAGCGATCAGAACTGCCAAAATTTTATTTTGATTTAGATAAAGAGAGAAAAGCTCTATCTAAAAATCAAACCGCATGGACTCCAGCAATTTCTCTAATTCAAGGTTTAGAGGAAAGTCTAAAAATGATAAAAGAAGAAGGTTTGCAAAATGTTTTTGCTCGTCATGACTTGTTAGCAAGAGCCACTCGAAATGCAATACAAGCGTTGGGTTTAGAAATTTTAGCAAGCAAATCTCCTTCACCTGCAGTAACAGCTGTCAAGGTGCCACCACAGATCAAAGACGGCAAGGCTATACCAAAAACAATGCGTGATAAGTATGGAGTTACCATTGCAGGCGGACAAGACGAGCTGGAAGGAAAAATATTTAGACTTTCTCACTTTGGATATTGTGATAGGTTTGACATCACAACTGGGATTTCTTGTTTAGAACTTACTCTGAATGATTTAGGTTACCCGGTCGAATTTGGCAAAGGTGTTGGAGCTGTGTTAAAAACTTTTGCAAATGCGAAATTATAAAGGGGCGAGCATGAGCACACAAAAAGAATCTATAACAAAAGTTTTAATTACAGACGGTTTAGCTAAAGAAGGCTTAGAGCTTTTTAAGCACTATTCACAATTTGATATTGATTTAAGAAAATCTATCGCAAGTCACGATCTTGCAAAAATTATTCCTTTATATGATTGTGTTGTGATTCGTTCTGCGACTACTTTGACTAGAGAGTTGATTGAACTCGGGACATCACTAAAACTTATTGTTAGAGCTGGTGCTGGAGTAGACAATATTGATGTTAAAGTAGCAACTGAAAGAAAAATACCAGTAATGAATACTGCCACCGCCAATTCTCTTGCTGCAGCGGAGCAAGCTATTAGTCTTCTTTTTGCGATGTTTAGGATGATTCCTCAATCTATGATTTCTTTGCGAGAAAACAAATGGGATCGAGAAAGTTTTAAGGGTCATGAAGTTACAGGTAAAATTTTAGGAGTTTTAGGTTTGGGAAATATTGGCAAAATCGTTGCTGAAAAAGCTTTGGGGCTTGGCATGAAAGTCATTGGTTATGATCCGGCAGTAAAATCCCTGTCACAACTACCGCTTCAGATTTCAAAAAATGATGAAAATTTTAAGTTAGCTCAGACTTTAGATGAAGCACTAAATCACTCTCACGTCATTACTATTCATATTCCAAAAACCAAAGGGTATTTAATTTGTTCAGATCAAATTTCAAAAATGAAGGACAAGGCTTTTTTAATCAATTGCTCTAGAGGTGGTATTGTTGACGAAAAAGCTGTAATTGCCGCTTTAGATCAAGGCAAATTAAGTGGCGCGGCATTTGATGTGTATGAGAAAGAGCCTCCACAGTTTCCAAACCCTCTGTTTCAGCATTCTAAGATTATTTGCACCCCACATTTGGGGGCTTCTACTTTCGAAGCACAAGAGAGAGTTGCACAAGTAGCGGCAGAACAGATGATTAAGTTTTTTGTAAAAGGAGAAAGAGCAGGAATTATTAATTAAAGAGGCATATTTAATATGAATGTAATTGTAATAGGTGCCCAATGGGGCGACGAAGGAAAAGGGAAGGTTGTAGATATTTTTAGTGCGAAAGCTGAATACATTGTTCGCTATCAGGGCGGAAACAATGCAGGCCACACTTTGGTGGTGAATGGGAAAAAAACAGTTTTACATCTTATTCCAAGTGGCATTTTACACGCCGGTAAAATTTGTTTGATTGCCAATGGGGTCGTATTTGATCCAAATATCTTTTTCGAAGAAGTTCAATCTTTAGCTGAAAGCGGTGTGTTTAAGCAGGTGTTGCCTTACGAAATGATTCGTGTCAGCGAAAGAGCTCACGTGATTTTACCCTACCACAGAACTTTAGATCGCTTACGAGAAGAATATGCTGGTAATGGAAAAGGAAAAATTGGTACGACCATGCGGGGGATTGGTCCTGCATACGAAGATAAAGTAGCCAGACGTGGCATTCAAGTTATTGATTTATTAAGGCCCCAGTTATTAAAAACAAAACTACAACTGGCATTAGAAGAAAAAAATATTTTATTTAAGCATTTGTTTAACACACAAGAAGTCGAATTCAATAAACTGTATGAGGAATGTCTCAAATTAGGAGAAAAACTAAAACCGTATGTGGCTAATGTAAGAGTCATACTTAGCGAAGCAGTAAGGGATAATCGGCCAATTCTTTTTGAAGGTGCTCAAGGCACACTTCTAGATGTTGATCATGGCACGTATCCCTATGTTACTTCTTCAAACACTGTAACAGGTGGAGTGTTAACCGGATCTGGTTTGGGTTTAAACTTAAAGGCTAAGGTCATTGGCATTACTAAAGCCTATACGACCAGAGTTGGAACAGGGCCATTTCCAACCGAAATTGAGCACACAGAAAAAGAATTGGCTAATGAAATCCGAAAAATTGGAGCTGAGTTTGGAGCAACAACTGGGAGGCCACGACGTATTGGGTGGCTAGATCTTATTGCTCTAAAGTATGCAGTCGAAGTCAATGGCCTACACGGGCTTGCGCTGATGAAAGCGGATGTTTTGCAGGGCTTTGATCATGTAAAAATTTGTACCGGCTATCGTTATGCGTCGTCTACTTTTTATGACTTGCCTTCTAGCATCGAAGATTTAGAAAAAGTAGAGCCAAGTTATGAAATTCTAAGTGGCTGGCCCCGTTATGAAAAAAACAATATGAAGTCTTTTTCGGACCTTCCACAAGAAATGCAGACTTTTGTAAGAACGATTGAAGACTATTTGGGTATCCCTGTTGTTTTACTGAGCATTGGTCCAGGTAGAGAAGAAACTTTGCTTTTACAAGATCCTTTTCAGAGTTAACGCCCCATAGGAGTTGGGATCTTCCAGCCCCACACTGATAAAATAATAGAAGGGGGCCACGGTGGAAATTTACTATTTTCACCTTTGACTTTTATTGTTAAAGGCGGAGTTGGTATAGTAACAAAACTGTCTTGTCCTACGCATTCTTTATAAATTTCAAAATTAACCGTTGGAATAGTATACTTAATACAAAATTTTGGGTCATTGCTTGGGTCGGCATCTGTTTTTAAACCAAACGGAATTCCATAATTATCCACACTATATTTTGCGCCTATGAGTCTAACATATGTTGCAGAGTTTGGTGCTTTGCCAACAAAACTAATGTTTATTTCCGAACTAGTATCATAACGATTGAGGAGTGGAATATTAAATTCAGTATAATTTGGATAAGCGCAAATTCCAAAACCTAGATCGATAAATTTTACAATTCCACTGGTGTTTTTAACGTTTCCCTCAAAAGACCAGGGGTTGTAGGCAATAAACCAAAGCAGTTCTGATCTAAGCGCATATTCTGGTGGCATTTCGGGAGTATTGCCAGATTTGGTAAATAGTAGGCGTGGATTTTTTCCCATTGTTTTTGAAATAAGATAAACATCATATCCCGTATTGTCTGAGAGAGGTGATTGGACATCACTATCGCGTCCACCTGGTCCAAGCGTTCTCAGATCTCCAATAAGACCGCTTCCGTCACTGTTTCTTTGAATTGTGATTGGTACTAAAGCGGCTTTAGGTTGATCTGGGTTTTTAACTAGTATACGAGCACTGTTGTTTAACCCAGAAGGCAATAAAACAATCATGTTTTTGTTATCATCTGGTTCTGGAGGTGCTGGCGTGCCAGGAGGAGGTGGTGGCGAATTGTACCAGGCTAAATCGACATAGTTTACAAATTTAATTCCATACTGCAGAGGAACGGTTTTCATTTGTCTGCATTGTGCAACTCTGGTTACTCCGCCGTCTGTCAGGGTATCCAGCACTAAGGGAAAGGATCTAGTTATGTTTTGTGGTGAATTTTCACAACTTATAGATGTGTCGTGAGATTTAGCTAAGCATATGTTCAAATCCGCATAAAACGTATTTCTCCCTGAGGGAATTTGTACCGGAGTTCCGGCAGGCGGTGTTTCTAATGTTAAATTTAATGTTTCAAGACGAAATCCGTTGGTATCATTTAGTGGACGATCGCCTCTTCTTATAATTGCAGCGCCGCTTCTGTTTTTTATTTCATCTAAAACAGTAACTCCATTTGGATTTAAGATTTGTTGGTTTAATCCAGAAGTACAGCTATCGGATTGGTTTATGGCTAGGTCCAGTCTTGCTAAAAAGTTTTGAATATCTAGTTGCTTTAAAAGGTTTGTTTGCGTCTGGTAACTTGACACTAACATATGCGAAAGCGCAAGAAGTCCAATAGTGCCTACTGCCATAGTTATAACGAGTTCTATTAAGGAAAATCCACTTTTATATTTTACTTCATGTAGTTTTCTCATTGTCCGATCCTTGATAAAAGTTTAAAACCTCGAACATATAGTTTTGCATTCTTTGTGCCCACTTTGGATTCACCTCGAATTTTAAGGGCATTTATAATTCTATCTGAGCCATCAGAAGTGACGGGGATTGTAAAACCTCCACTCGAAGCCACACATTCTTTTGGGGTGGTAGCACTGTTATTTGCGTATTGAAAACTAATACAAAAAACTTTATCTAAATCAACTTGTTGTGTCGCGCCTGTTAATGTCATTATATCTGGTTTTTCATAATAAATATAAAGTGCAGAAGATAAATGAGGAACAAGTTTAGTTAAATTAGTTGCAACAATAGCATTCGAAGCACCGTAGTCATCTAAATCTCCACTAAAAAGCGTAACTGATCTTTCAAATAGAAACTCTCCTTTACCAGTATCTGAAAAAGGAATAATACCACCATGATCTGGAATATTATAGGCAACAAAGCCTAAAATGCCTGAAATGAATTCATATTCTCCCTGAGTTTGTGGAGCTCTTCCGGTTTCTGCAAAATAAAGCTTTGGATTTAAACCATCTTTTTTGCTTATAATATAGATATCAAATCCAATTTTAGCCGGTAATGGAACTGAAACGCTTGGGTCAAGACCACCACTTGTGCCTTCACTAAATGTATCTAAGGACCCATCTAGTGCGCTTGCAATATCAGAGGTAGCTATTTCTTGTTTACTTATGTCATCACTTGCATTCATCTTTTTGACAATAATTCTCGATGTATTATCTAGACTTTTGGGCTCAAATCTAATTGTTTTATTGTTTATATAACCTAGCTTCATGCCGTATTGAACTTGTGGTTCTGCTTGCACGCCGCACTTAAGTATTTTTGTGTTGAGGTTATTCTCTGTTGTATTTTCAGTGAGTGTAATTAGATTTAATAAAAAATTTCTTAAATATGCTTCTTGGTTTGTTTTCTCTAACGACACTTGAAGTTGAACCAGAAGATTTCCTCTGCCTTCATCCAAAGGGCCGGGATTTAATGGCCTAAGAATTAAAGATCTAACATTAAGTTTTTCTCTAGGAATAAATTCTTTTTCAAGTATCTTGCGAAACTTTTGTCCAGTCGGAGAGTTTAAGTCAATGGCTTGTCCGTTGCCGGTTAATGGAGAAGGCAGGGGTCCTGGATTGGTTCATAAGTAAAGTCATCAGTAAAAATTGTTTTACAGGTATCGGCACTGCTGAATATCGTACCAAGTTCAGCCATTATATTGGCAAAATTAATCATTGTGTTCATCCGTTGTCTTGAGCGAATAACATCAACTGATAGTCGAGAAACCGCTAAAGCAATAGTCACTAAAATACTAAATCCAATGAGTGTTTCGACTAGAGTAAATCCAGAAAAAGAATTTTTTGTCATGCTCGCCCTCCTGGGCTGCGCTTGCAATTAGATGTACACTCGCCTCCAGCTCGTGAGTATTGTATTATCTGAATTGTCATGCTCGCCCTCCTGGGCTGCGCTTGCAATTCTCGGTAGCCTCGCTTCCAGCTTGGCAGCATTGTATTACTTGAATTGTCATCTGCCCATCCTGAAATTAATTTTATAACCATGTACCCAAAGTGTTGCGGGGTTTGGCTGAGCGGTATTTACAGTGTTGTCACCAGCATACAATGCCTCCGAAATGCGCTCAGGAGTATATGAAAGTCCTGGCGGATCCAAAAGAGACACAATAACCATGGCGCTTGAGTCTAAACAGTTGCGGTATATGAATTCCCATAGTTTTGTATGAAGATTTTGTCTAGACATCTGCAAGCAAAATCGTTTTGTGAGATCAATTGAGCTCCCTGTAAGGTTGTCCTTTTCTGTTGCTATGGTTACTTCTGAAGCAATATTTGGTATTTTGCCTGGCAGTGGTGCTGAATGTCTTCTCGAAACATTCATTTCATAATTAGAAGTTAAAAAAACTTTAGCGTCACCTGTTCCGTTTCTATAAATAAATTCACCATCTCCTATTTCATCAAACGGTGCAATACCAGAAATATTTCCAGCTTGAGAGCCATTTCCTTTTACTCCCCTGGGTTGGTATGTAACAAAGCCTAAGATTTCGGAGATATATGTAAAGCCAATGCGTGGTGGTGGTGCAGTACCTGTTGTTACAAAATAGAGTTTTCTTTTTATCCCAGCACCATCGGTAGTTAGATAGATATCGTATCCAACGTTAGCTTCTACACTTTGTCCAGCAGCTAAATCGCCATCGGGCGGTGGGGCTAGTTTACCTTCGACTGTTCCTATAAAATCGATAGGAATCAGATCTCCTTGGCCTTGGTTGTTGATGCTGCTAACAAAAATTCTGCCAGTACCATCCAAGCCGTTTGCTTTGATTCTGACTTGAGTTTTATCCACATACTCAAGTTTTATTCCATATTGAATTTGCAAATCTGTTTGAACGCCACAGCGCTCTACAGTAGATACTCCATCATTGGCAGTATTAACGATGAGGCTAATTAAAAAATTTTTTATTAACGGACCACCAATACCTGTAAAATTTGGTGACAGCAACTGTCCTTCACTTGCCAGACTTGGGACGCCCCTTTCCATCTCAGTGCGGATCATTGCAGGAATTGAGGATATTCCTAAGGGTAGTGTTGTGTCTTCTTCTGGCGTTTGCATGGGTAGAAGTTGGACAGACCTTGTAAAAAGCCCGTGTACAACTAGGGATGGTCTTAAAAAAGCAGTTCTTTTGTTATTTACAATTAGTCCTGGATAATAGAGAGCGATATCTTTTGGTGTTTTTAGGTTAAAGGTGATTTTAGTGTTTTGTTCGTCTACCTCTGTTTCATAAAAAATTTTTCCACACGTGGATGTGTTGTTGATTAAGAGTTTGGCTTCACCCATTAGGTTGTTAAAGTCGATATAAGCCTGAAATCCTTTCTGAGCTCGAAAGGAGTCTGTGGTATACTGAGCAACTGCCAGCGCACCTAATATGATAACAACAGAGCCAATGAGAATTTGAGGTAAGCTCATGCCTGATTGATTACTGATCTGATTTGTTTTCAAGAAACGGAACCCTCTTTATTGTTAACGTTCTACCTATTATTATACATTTATTTCGTGCACAAAATAAACTGTGTCAGAAAGGACTTGCGTCATCTCCGACTCTTTGGTAGCCATAAGCTTTATTGTGATAATTCACGACTTTATATGAGCCATTAGCTCAGGTGGTAGAGCATCACACTTTTAATGTGAGGGTCGATGGTTCGAATCCATCATGGCTCATTCGGCATGGCTCATTCGGCATGGCTCATTCGGCATGGCTCATTCGGCATGGCTCATAAAATAACCCTTTATTATGAC
>JACQAU010000248.1 GCA_016194835.1 Deltaproteobacteria bacterium | reverse complement strand
GTATAAAACAATACCCAGACGCAGTGCGGGGGAGGTAACCCCATTGGCCATGTCAGAGTTATCTATAATTAAAATTTGAGTTTTGTTTCTTGGTTCCCATTTTAAAATAGGCGACAGGATAGAATGTGCTTCTTCGAAATACTGAGCTGATTTCTGTGCTTGTGAAGAAAGCTCTTTTGGAAAAGTAATACGAAAATGTGTGGTTTCAATTGTTTTCCAACTCCAAAACGGCGACAGCGAAAACATATCTCCAAGCAATTCTAAAGAATTTTGTTGTTTTGCTAGAGATGTAGAACACATAGCAAAAATATTTAAAATAAGAAAAAAAACTAAAAACACAAAGCCTGATAGCAAATTGGATAGACTGAACTTTTTAAACATAAGATGAAACTTTCAAAATTATAGCATTAGAACCGTTCTGTAGTTTAACCGAAGTACCATGATTTGCAAAAAGTTTTTTTACAATGCCTAAAGCCAGAAATTTACCATTTTCTCGAGTGACGCTTGTAACTTCTCCTATTTCAATATTATCTAGTAAATTCAGAATCTTTTCTCCAGGAAAGGGCAGCAGTCCTGTGCCTTCGATCTGAATAAGTCGTCGAGATGGGGAGCCGAGTGATGTAATGCGTTCGATTACTTCTTGTCCTGGATAACACCCTTTATTATCTGCTATATGCATTTTTAATCCTATTTCAAGTGGAATAGTATTTTCAGTTATTTCGTGATCAACACATGGGGTCATGTGTGCAATTCTCAATTTTTCGATTGTTTCTAAAGTAATTTCTTGTGGCACAGAATTACTCAAAAATGTTTGGTTTAACCATTTTTGTTTTTCTGAGAAAGCACCCCAAAGTGTGTACCAATACAAATCGAATGATTGCGTGCCATGATTATTCAGTCTAAGCCCATGTGGGAGAGTCTTTGTTCTATAAGTATTTAAAGTTAAGATTTTTTCTGAATTTAACAAAATCCATGTAGGGGCGAATAAATTTTGGTTTGTTTCGTTTAAACAGAATTTTTCTGAAAAAGTGTATTGATCTATGAGACGTAGTAGTTTCTGTTTCCATATTGAACCAGATCCTGCGTTAAACTCAAAAGCATACTCAGTGGATTTGATAAACCACAAAGTGAAGTAAGCTTGAATTTTTCCATGGGCATTTAGGAAAAAGCCCGGCCTACCTTCGCATGGAGTTAAGTTTTTAACGTCAATAGAAGTTAAGCGCTGTAAAAAATCTTGTGTGTCAGGACCTGAAAATTCAAGCCAGTTCCAGTTAAGGGGTGATTTTGGGTGATAAATGCAATTGTTCATTAAAGACACTTGTATATTGTAGTATTATTAAATAAAAGGTTTTTTTTAATAATAAGAGAGTGTAAACTCTATAGATAGAACGTGGGGGGGGGGTTTATATAAAATGAATGTGTCTAGTTTTATTAAAGTTATTCTACTATGTGCGGGTTTTGCCATGGGCTGTAGACCTCAGTTAAATGGAAGTTCAGATAGCACATCTACCCCAGAGCCAACTACGACACCTACTACATCGAGCACTACTTTGACTCTGACAGCAGTGAGTCCTACTGGTGGCGGTGTAGCAACAACTCTCACATTAACGGGCACAGGTTTTAGCTCAAGCACCACAGCTACAGTTGGAGGAAATACCTGCACAAATCCCACAATAGTATCCGCTTCCCAGATGACCTGCACAGCACCAGCACATTCACAAGTCGAAAAAACCTCTGTTGTAGTTCAGGGTTCTGATGGACAATCCTCGACTCTCGCAAATGCATTCGGTTATATGGTCGTTTTGGGACAGCCTAATTTAACAACCCAAGAGGGTTTACAAAAAGGTGTTACTTATCCTACCCTAGCGAGCAAATGTGGCACAAAATTTTTGATTGCAGATGCCACTAATAATCGAATTTTAATTTACAATCAGGTACCAACAGCTACTGAAACATCACCTGACTTAGTGTTAGGTCAACCAAGCCTTTACACAAATGCAGATAACAACACCCCAAATGCTCAGGGTACAGTTTCGGCACAAAGCCTATATAGACCAAGAATGTTTGTCTGCACCGGTACAAAACTCATAGTGGCAGATAGAAACAATAATCGCGTATTAATTTGGAGTATTCTTCCTACAAGCAACCAAACTGCTGCAGATATTGTTTTGGGACAGCCTAATTTGACTTCTAGCACTGCTAACAACGGTGGTATCGGAGCTGCTACTCTAAAAACCCCAGAAGGTGTTGCCACAGACGGTACCAGACTCTTGGTTTCAGATACTGGCAACAATAGAGTTTTCTTGTGGAACACTATCCCAACTGTTACAAACACGGCTGCTGATTACGTTTTGGGACAACCTAATTTCACATCAAGCACTGCAAATAATGGAGGAATCAGCGCGCAAACCCTCAATTATCCAGCGGGACTTGCGGTCGATGCCACGGCCCTGTTTGTAGCTGACGAAAGCAATCACAGGGTCTTAGCCTGGTATGTGCCCTTAAACGCAAATCAAATTGCTGCAAGTAATGTCATAGGTCAACCGAACATGACATCTAACACTGTTAACAATGGAGGGCTAGCAGCAACTACCTTAAATTTTCCTTCCCATGTTCACGCTGACACCACTCATGTATACGTTGGAGATGATTTCAATCACAGGGTGTTAATTTGGAATAACTTTCCATTCGTAGATCAAGCCCCAGCAGATGTCGTGCTTGGACAACCAAACATGACATCTAACACGGCTAACAACGGTGGAATTGCCGCAACTTCCATCAATGGAGGTTTCAATGATCTTTCTCCATTTTCTGATGGGACAAAGCTTTATGTGGCAGACAATGCAAACAACCGTGTGCTTATCTGGAACACCATACCGGTCGCAAATCAGCAAGCTGCAGATCTCGTAGTTGGGCAACCTGGATTTACTACCAATGACATCAATCGTGGCCGCAGCACAACCGCTAAAACACTCCTCAATCCACAAGGACTCTGGAGTGATGGCACACGTGTTTTTGTAGCAGACTCTAGCAATAATCGAGTTTTAATTTGGAATTCAATACCCACCACAGATGCTCAAAGTGCAGATCTTGTTTTAGGGCAGCCTAATTTAACTTCTAGTACTTCAAATAATGGAGGAGTTAGTGGCCAGAGCATGTCTTCGCCTCAGGGGTTATTTAGTGATGGGACACGACTATTTATTACAGACTCAAATAACTCCCGTGTGCTGGGATGGGCAACTTTGCCTACTAGCAATCAACAGACAGCCGGTTTTGCTCTAGGACAACCAGATTTAACTTCTAGTGCTTCAAATAATGGAGGCATTAATAGCAATACTTTATCTTATCCCACTTCTGTTTCAATAAATAGTAACTCTCTTTATGTATTAGATAGCTCTAACAATCGAGTTTTGATTTGGAACGCACTGCCCAGCTCAAATGGAGCGACTGCTAATACAGTGATTGGACAAAATAATTTCACATCTTTTTCTAACGGAACAACATCACAAAAATTTATGATCCCGCAAGGAGTATTTACAGACTCCTCTCACCTCTATGTAGCCGATATTTTCAATAATCGCGTTCTGATCTGGAACACTCTGAGTTTGAGTAATGGTCAAGCTGCGGATGTGGTGCTCGGTCAAACCCTTTTTACAACAAGCACACTAAACAATGGTGGACTAAGTGCCAGTTCTCTCTATGCTCCCTTTAGTGTCTTTAGTGATGGAACACGTTTATTTGTTGCTGAGGAAAACAATAACAGAGTTTTAATGTGGAACGCTATCCCAACAGCAAATAAAACGGCTGCAGATTCTGTCTTCGGTCAACAAAACCTAACTAGTAACATTGCTGCGATAGGAGCTGAAAATTTATATAACCCAGAACAAGTGTTCATAACTGGAAATCTCTTTTTCATTGTAGATGGACGCAACTCACGAGTTATTGTTATGCCGAAACCGTAAGGTGTAGAAAAAATACACACAAAAAACCATAAGTATTATGCATCCATATTGAGCAGGCGTTAAATTCCAATAACGCATATCCACACCATCAACTCTCAAAAAATCTAGAAAAAATCTCACAAATGCATAAATTGCAGATAAAACCATGGCAATCACACCTGGTCTTGGATTTTTTTTGTAAAGCCAAATGCTTAATGGAAATAAAATAAAAAGCGTAAACAAAAATTCATAAAATCCCAAATCGTGTCTTGGACCGTCAGGATATCTCACCGCCAGAAAAAAATCCGTGTGTCTGCCCGGATGATCATGTGTAATTGCACATCCAAGCCGTCCAAAAATCCAACCCAAAATAAGACTCTGCACGAATAAATCAGCTTCTACCCACCACGTTCTTTTTAATTGTATTAAAAAGTAATAACATAGACCAAGCATGGCACCCAATAGTCCTCCTACTGAGCTAATGCCATCCCAAAACTTGATTAGGGCTAATAATCCATCCTTAGTAAAAGCTTCTGGTTTATAAAATAAAACTTCGACAATATGTGCCGTAATAAACCCGGGAAAAAGCAACCACCAAAGAGTATTGTATATACAAACTTCAGAAATATTAACTTCTTTTGCTCGTTTTTGAAAAAGCCAGGCTCCCAAAAGCACACCAGTAACGACAAGAACACCAAATGGCTGCAGTTTAAGTGGGCCTATGAGGTTTATTGCAGGAATTTGTATATACGGAATCAATATTCACTTTCCCCCATTATATGTCACTTAGCTGGTGCAACCACACTAGGTTCCGGAGGTTTTTTAATACTGACACTTTTATTACCGGCACCAGGAGCTAAAACCATAATCATTTTTTTACCATCCATCTTGGGAAAAGATTCGATTGTTGCAAAATCTTTAATCTGCTCTATTAGCCTGTTCATGATTTTATAACCTTGATCAACATAAGCGACTTCTCGACCCTTAAACATAATGATAATTTTTGCTTTATCACCATCCACTAAAAATTGTTTTACACTTTTAAACTTATATTCTAAGTCATGATCTTCTATCTGCGGGCGGAGTTGAATTTCTTTTACTTTGATGACTGTTTGTTTTTTTCTGGCTTGTTGCTCTTTTTTCTTTTTTTCATATTTAAATTTACCATAATCACAAATTTTACAAACAGGCGGGCGAGCCTCGGGAGCAACTTCCATCAAATCTAAGCCTCTTTCCCTTGCCATTTGCAAAGCTTGATAAGTTTGCACAACTCCAACTTGATGCCCCTTTTCATCAATCAAACGCACCTGTGGCACACGGATACGCTCATTAATCCTATGCTCATCTTTATCAAAACTCTGAAAACCACTTCTAGGCTTGAACGGTGGTTTTGGTCTAAAGGGAATCGAAGGACTGGATGGCACAAACGGCGTCATTAGTTAGCTTTTAACTCTAAATGCATTTAATTTTGGTAATTCTAGATTCATCTTACTCTAGACTCACTCGTTACTCTAGACTCACTCGCTACTCTAGACTCACTCGCTACTCTAGACTCACTCGCTGTCTCTGCTTTTTTTAGAGGAGCAGTGTTTACCTTTTTTTTACTCTTCTCGGTTTTACGAAGAGTTGTGGGCAACTTAAATCGCCCAGTCTTTTTTACATTGGATAGAATTTTTTCAAATTCTCTTTTTTGATCAGAAACAAATTTTTTAATCTTTTTAACCTCTACAGGAATTTGCTTCTGAAATTTGGATAATTCTTTTCTTTCTTTTTCTAAAAATTCTTTTACCTTGCCAACATCCGAGGACAAAAGTTTTTTTACTTCTTGCCCCTGCTTTTCAACATATTTTCTTGCTTCTTCTACCCATGTTTTATTTTTTAACAAAGCCTGCAAAGGAGCCTGTGCAGCTTTGACTCTACTGACTACTTTTTTAATTTCGCCATTTACTACTTTCATCACTTTATTCATCTGGTGATTCATGTTTTGATTCATCCTTTTCTCCATTATTTGTTCTCTATTATTTGTCTTTTGATAACAAAACCCATCTATTGGATGTGTTATCACTGATCCCAAATTTTTGCTATAGGAATTCTTCTGCCTATTCCAAAAGCCTTATGGCTCACTTTTAAAACAGGAGCAGCTTGCCTACGCTTAAACTCATTTACTTCAATTAGCTTCAAAATTTCACGAACCCATCCTCGCCTTTTGACTATGGGCGATGCGTCTAGTTCTTTTTCTAGTTCACTCACTTGAGCCATGGTTTCAATATATCCCTCTAAAAGCTCATCTAGTGGTTTATAAGGGGGCAATGTATCTTGATCAGTTTGGTTTGGTCTGAGTTCTGCCGAAGGTGGCCTAGTCAAGCACCTTTGTGGAATAGGATCACCTAAGGCTTGATTCATATACTGAGCCAACTCATACACTTTAGTTTTAAAAATATCTCCAATAGGAGCAATAGCTCCCACCATATCTCCATAAAGCGTACAATATCCCGTAGCTAATTCTGATTTATTGCCGGTGGTTAAAACTAAGGCTTTAAAATTATTAGCAATTCCCATTAATATTAGCCCTCTCAATCTAGACTGTATATTCTCTAATGCTATAGGAATTAAGCCCCCACTCAAGCCCTCAGAGAGTTCTCTTTGTATCTGCGAAAACAAAAACTTTATGGGCTTTACATTAAACTGCAAACCCAAATTTTTAGCTAAAATTTCTGCATCTTCAATGCTATGGCTAGATGAGTATTGGCTAGGCATCGCAACACCGATTACATTTTTTGCTCCCAATGCCTGCGCTGCAAGCACAGCAACTACTGACGAATCAATCCCACCACTTAATCCAATCACTGCCGTCTTAAAACCAGTTCTTAAAAAATATTCTCTAATACCTGTAACTAAAGCCCTAAATAAAATCTCCAATTCAGAAGGCAAAATATCTTCTCTACCTTCGACACTGGGATTTAACCATTTAAGTTGAGTTTTTGAAACCTCTAAAACGCCAAAAGAAGTGCGAAACAATGGCAATCTACCCACACATTCTTGAGCATGGTTTAAAGCAAAAGAACCCCCATCAAATAAAATTTCATCCGTTGCACCTACTTGATTAACATAAATTAACGGCGCATTTAAAACATGAACTATCTCTTGATGAATTTTTTCGCGTCGCTCTCTTTTTCCCCATTCATATGGACTAGCAGATAAAGAAATAGCTAATGTAACTTGAGCCTCTCTATATTGATCAATTGGATCATATCCATAAAGCCGTCTTCCAAAAGAGGGGTCATGAGCCCAAAGATCTTCACAAATAGCGAGGGCTATTTTTTCTCCTCTCCACTCCCAAATTGCACTCTGTTTTGCTGGTTCAAAGTAACGAGCTTCGTCAAAAACATCGTAAGTTGGCAATAACATTTTTGCTTGTCTAAAAATTTTCTTGCCACTCTCTAAAACTGTAACTACGTTTTGTGCAGCTCGTCCCTGCTCTAAAGGATTATGAGCCACATGCCCAACAACCAGCGCGCAAGATTTGCCTAGAGTCATGGCTTGCAAATCTTCTAGAGCTTTTTCATTTCTATCAAAAATTTCAGGGCGATCCATGAGATCGTGAGGTGGGTAGCCACATATGCTTAACTCTGGAGTTAAGAGCAAATCCGCTTCTTTTGCGCAAGCGCGTTTATATGCTTCCTTAATTTTTTTTACATTTTGTTCAAATGCACCTACTACTGGATCAAGTTGAGAAATTGCTATTTTAAGCGACATTAAAATCTATTATATAACTGAGATTTATCAAAAAAATAAGCAACTTCTCTTTCTGCGGATTTCAAGCTGTCTGAGCCATGAACTGCATTTGCTTCGATATTATCTCCAAAATCCTTACGAATAGTACCAGGTGCGGCTTTTGATGGATCAGTTGGTCCCATAATTTCTCGCCAAAGAAAAACTGCATTTTCTCCCTCTAAGCAAAGTAAAAATATCGGATAACCAGTCATAAAATGCACTAAACCTTGAAAAAAAGTCTTATCTTTATGCTCAATATAAAACCCTTCTGCTTTTTCTCTAGACAATTGAACAAAACGAGCACCCACAATCCGAAGCCCTTTGGATTCAATACGAGATATAATCTCCCCTACTACATTTTTTTCAACTCCGTTTGGTTTGATAATTGCTAAAGTTCTTTCAATTGCCATAATAAAAAATCTCCATAAAATTTTAAACCCCCAATACCTTTGCCATTGTTATACCCAAATCGGCTGGACTTCTAGATATTTTTACACCAGCTGCCTCTAAGGCCTGAAATTTTTTCCTCTGCTGTGCCACGACTTCCAGAAATTATAGCACCGGCATGTCCCATTCTTTTGCCTTTAGGAGCAGTTGCACCAGCAATAAAACCTATAATATGCTTCTTAAATTCCTTTTTAATATATTGAGCTGCTTCTTGCTCGGCTGTGCCACCAATCTCACCAATAAGAACTACTCCATGTGTGTCTGGATCTTTATTAAACGCCTCAAGCACTTCTATGAAATTTGTTCCAGGTATGGGATCTCCTCCAATCCCAACACAAGTACTTTGACCAATACCAAGCTTAGTTAGCTGATGCACTGCTTCATAGGTCAAGGTTCCAGATCTGGAAACAACTCCAATGTTTCCAGATTTATGAATATGCCCTGGCATAATGCCAATTTTACATTTTCCTGGTGTAATAATACCTGGACAATTGGGCCCAATTAGACGAGTCTTAGTAGAAGCTAAAAAACGTTTTATATTAACCATATCTCTAAGCGGAATACCCTCTGTAATACAAACAACAATTGAAATCCCTGCATCTGCGGCTTCACAAATCGCGTCGCCAGCGAACATTGGAGGTACAAAGATCAAAGATACGTTAGCACCTGTTACTTTTACAGCCTCTTCTACTGTATCAAAAACCGGAAAGCCCTCATGTATTTGTCCACTTCCACCATAACCTCCTTTGCCTGGAGTTACTCCGCCGACAATTTTTGTGCCATATGCTGCACATCCTTTTGCATGAAAACTTCCCTGAGAACCGGTAATACCTTGAACTATAACTTTAGTTTCACTTCCTATCCAAATAGACATATATTACCTTTTTATTTAGCACGAATAGCTGACACAACCTTCTCGGCAGCATCAGTTAATTCTTCTGCAGAAATAATTTTTAAACTAGAAGAAGCTAGAATTTGCCGTCCTTTTTCTACATTTGTACCTTGCAATCGAACTACTAATGGCACATTCAAATTAACTTCATTAGCAGCAGATACAATACCTTCTGCTATTACAT